>JBBQJM010000318.1:0-5430 GCA_038325895.1 Mycobacteriales bacterium | reverse complement strand
CTGCTGGCAGGATCCGACACGCCCGCGTGGACCCTGGCCTACATCGCCTCGGGCCTCGCGGTGCTCGGCGCAGCGTGGTGGCGCTACGCAGCCACCCGACCGGACGGGAACCCGAAGGCGGCCGCACCGACACCCACCCCGGTCAGGACCGGACGACGATGAGGATGACGACGACACCCGAGGGGCTGTTGGGCGGCGGCGTCGTCCCCGTTCATGACAGGGAGGCAAGCGGCCTTCGACACGGTCACGCCGAGCACGAGTACACCTTCGGCGGCCTGCCGGAGATGATCGATCCGCACTGGCTGGACCAGCAGCTGCGGACGGTGGAGTTGACCGGCCGTGGTGGGGCGCACTTCCCGGTCGCCGCCAAATGGGCTGCTGCACGGGCGGTGTCGGTGAACGGCTGGACACTGGTGGCCAATGGCGCCGAGGGGGAGCCCGCCTCCGGTAAGGACGCCGCCTTGCTGCAGTTGCGCCCCCAGCTGATCCTCGACGGCGCCCAGATCGCCGCCACGATGATCGGGGCGCGACGCATCGCGATCTGGATGGCCGAGCAGGCTCCACTGTCAGTGCGCAGCATGCAGCTGGCCATCGCCGAGCGTGCCTGCAGGCCAGGTCCGCGACCTGAGATCGTGACGACGGCCGAGCGGTACTTGTCCGGGGAGTCCTCGGCGATCATCCGCGCCGTCCAGGGCGGACCGACGGTGCCTCGGACCACATTCGAGCCGGGTCGGTCGTGGGCCGGCGGCCCACCGGTGCTGGTCCACAACGTCGAAACCCTCGCCCGCCTGGGGTTGCTCGCCCGCACCGGCGCCGGGTTCCACGTGTCGAGTTCCCTGGTCACGGTGACCGACCGAGATCGCCGGCTCGTCGTGGAGGTACCGGCCCGGGAGACGTTCGGCGACGTGTTCAACCGGGTGGGAGTGCCTGCGCCGCAGGCGGTTCTGCTCGGAGGCTATGGCGGCGAGTGGGTTCCATGGGGGGAGCTGGCCCGGTTGCGGGTCGATCCGCAGGGACTGCCGGCGTCTGGGCGTTCGCTGGGCGCCGGTGTCCTGCTCGCCCTCCCGGATGGAGACTGCGGGCTCCGGGCCACCGCACCGATCGCGACCTGGCTCGCCGGACAATCGGCGGGCCAGTGTGGGCCCTGCCGGTTCGGCCTGCCCGCCATCGCGGATCTCACCACCCGCCTCGCCGGCCGTCCACGACGCCGGGACCTGGGACGGCTGCGCGAATTGCTGGGGTTGGTCGACGGCCGGGGCGCCTGCCGGCTGCCGGACGGCGCCGTGCGGATGCTCCGCAGCGCGCTGCGAACATTCGCTGCTGAGGTGGAACTGCACCGTCGCGGTCAGTGCACGGCCCGTGACGGCCGGCGGTGAGGGCCAACGTGGTGAACCCGAACCCACCCGGCCGGCAGGGCACGCTTCGCATCGATCCGGTGGCCTGCGACGGCATCGGGATGTGCGCGCACCTGGCACCCGGGCTGGTCGGTCTTGACCGGTGGGGCTTCCCCGTCCTGCCGCGCGACGGGATCGACGGGGACGACGCACGCGCGGCGGTGCGCGCCGTCCGCGGGTGCCCACGGAAAGCGCTGCGATTCATCGGTATCGGCACTGCGTGATACGGGCCGTCGAGCGTGACGCCGCGATCGAAAGGCGCACCAGGTCAGTCGTCCTCGAGATGACTGCCGGCGGGGTGTTCGTCGTCCCCATGATCGGTACCGCCGTCGCCGTTCAACGGATCTGACACCCCGCCGCCTGACGTCGCACCGGTGGGTTGTGTCGACGGCACCGCGACCGGAGTCGACGGCGGCGAGGATGAGGTGGCGCGTGCCGAGGCCGGGACGGCGATCGGGATGGCCGTTGGCGCCGGCTCGGCGGCCGGCATCGCCGAGACCGCGGCAACCGCCGCGGCCACGACGCACCCACCGATGAGTACCGCGGCGAGCGCGCCCGACAATGTCCGCCCGACCCGCATGAGCATGATGGTAGCCACAGCGAGACTTAGGCGGAGGCGGCACCGATGAAGGCTCTGGTCGTCGAGGACGATCCCGCCGTCGCCGTTCCGCTGCTGGAAGGGTTGCGGCGCAACGGGATCGAGGCCGAGCACGCCCGAACCGCGAGCGAGGTGCTGCCCGCAGCGCACCACGTCGACGTCGTGCTGCTCGACCTCGGACTACCCGATGGCGAAGGTCTCGACGTGCTCAGAGCCCTTCGACAATGCAGCGACGTCCCGGTGATCATCGTCACCGCCAGAGGTGACGAGACCGATCGCGTGGTGGGGCTCGAACTCGGGGCCGACGACTACGTGGTCAAGCCGTTCTCCGTGCGGGAGCTCAGTGCGCGAATCCGAGCGATAGCGCGGCGACGAAGGATCCAGACGCCACTGGAAACGGGACGACTGCATGTCGACCGGGTGCGCCGGGTGGCCCTGGTCGACGGGGTGCCGATCGAGCTCACGGCGAAGGAGTTCGACCTGCTGGCGGTCCTCGCGGAGGAGCCGGGCCGGGTCGTGCCGCGCCACGAGCTGCTTGCCCGGGTCTGGGATCCGATCTGGCATGGCACGGGCAAATCACTGGACGTCCACGTTTCCGTGATACGACGCAAGCTCGGTGACCCGGGGCTGATCGAGACGGTGCGCGGGGTGGGGTATCGCCTGGTCGAGACGCGGACATGACCAAGCGGCTGGTTCTCGCGTTGGTGGCACTGACGGCCGCGGTGGCGATCGCCCTCGCGGTGCCGCTCGGCATCATGGTCGATCGCGATCAGCGGGCGGCCTTCGTGTCGGGGCTGCAGGTCGACACCCTGGTCACCGCCGCCCAGCTCGCGGCCACGCCCGAGTCAGCCTGGCAGGCAACGGTTTCGGCGGCAGCGGAACGCACCGGCGCGCGGATCGTCGTCGTCCGGCGGGACCTGACCTTGGCGGCTGACTCCGATCTCAGCGCCCTGGATCGCACCTTCGACCGCCCAGAGATCGACCGGGCGATGGCCGGTGAGCTGTCCTCCGACGTCCGCAGCTCGACAACCCTGGGCGGTGCCCTGCGGTTCGTCGCCGCCCCAGTCGTCGACCAGGGACAGGTGGTCGCAGCAGTGCGACTCTCCCTGCCGGAGAGTGAGGTGGACGCTGTTGTCGCCGCTACCCGGCGTTCCCTGATCGCGTTCATCGTGACCGTGGTACTCGGCGCGGCCCTGGTGGCATGGCTGCTAGCCCGATCGCTCGCCGCCCCGTTGCACCGGCTCGCCGGTGTCGCCCGGCGCCTGCCGGACGACCTCACGCTGCGGGGCGATGACGCTCACGGGCCGGGTGAGGTGCGCCAGGTCGCGGCGGCACTCAATATGACTGCCGGGCGGCTCGGCGATCTCGTCAGCCGGCAACAGCGGGTGGCCGCGGACGCCTCACACCACCTGCGCACCCCGCTCACCGGAATACGGCTGCGCTTGGAGGCCATCGAGGACCTGGCCGGACAGGAGGCCGTCCGAACGAACGCGGCAGCCGCGCTTTCCGAGGTGGACCGGCTGGCCAGACGACTAGACCAGGTGCTCGAACTCGCGCGCAGCGACTCCGGGACGGTGTCGACTCGAATCCATGCCTCCGCCGTCGTCACAGACCGGATAGCCACCTGGCAGCCAGCCGCCGCGCAGGCCGAGATCACCCTCGCGGCATCGCTGACTCCCGACCTCGTCGTGCATGCGCCAGTCGGCGCACTCGACCGGGTGGTCGACGAACTCGTGGGCAACGCCCTGAAATACGCGCACCGGCAGGTCGACGTCGAACTCACCCGGACCGACGATCAGGTGCGGCTGGCCGTGGCTGACGACGGTCCAGGACTGGCCGCTGACGAGCGGGACGCAGTGTTCGAACGGTTCGCCCGCGGCTCCCAGGCCAAACCCGGAGGCAGCGGCCTCGGGCTCGCGTTGGTCCGCGAGAGCAGCCGCGCGGCCGGCGGTGACGCCATCGCCGGGGCCTCGCCAACCGGCGGGCTTCAGATCACCACGACGTGGCCGACATGACGAAAAACTCAAATCGGCGGCCCAGAAGTGCACGGACCAGCCTCGCACTCTCCTCCCGCGGCCAGATCGTAACCCTGGGAACCACTCTCGGCCGGTCAGTGTGAAGAGTCCCTCGCCGACCTGCCCGCCGCAACCGCACCACAATCGTTGATCATCATCACCCGAGACCAAGATCGACGAGCCCGCCCTGCTCAACCACGAAACTGCTGGCCGAGATACAACGCCACACCCCGAGAGGGCGCTGCTCACCAAGGAAACGACCGGTCTCCGGGACTTTCCCAGAGCACGAGCTTCAAGAGTCGGCCGCCATGTACGTCGCTAAGGGCGCCAGTGTGGACACGGCCCTGAAGCTGGCTGAGGAGCTGACCGCCCATGACGCGTTCGCCGCGCACATCGACGCCGAACTGGGCATCGACCCAAACGCGCTGAACAAACCGTGGCACGCCCACAGCTTCCCGGTGATCGCATTCACCGTCGGCTCGATCCTGCCCATCGTGGCCATCCAGCTCCCGCCGGCCGGGAGCCCGGGTACCAGCCACACTTGTCGTGGTACTGCTCGCCCTCACCGGTGCAATGAGCGCGAACCTGGGCGGCGCGCGCTGGGCCCGGCAGTGGCCCGCATCGTCATCGCCGACGCACTGGCCATAGCCGTCACCCACGGCATCGGCCAGCTCCTCGGAGCTGCCGGCATCTAAGCAGCCCCCGAAGACTGGGGCGTGTCCCGAGGATCTTGGTTGGCGGGCTAGCGTAGCCAGATCCCGATGCTGGCGACATCGATGGTTCCCTTGTAGACGAACTCGCGTTTGTCGTACCTGGTGGTCACCGCCCGGTACCCGCGGAGCCGGTTGATCGCGCGCTCCACAGTGTTGCGGGCCTTGTAGATCTGCTTGTCGGACTTCGGGGGGCGGCCACCCTTGGAACCACGACTCTTCCGGCCGGCGACCTGGTTCGACGGCTCCGGGATCGTCGCCTTGATACCTCTGCGCCGCAACGCATCCCGAATCTTCCGAGTGGAGTACGCCTTGTCCGCCAGCACCCGGTCCGGCCTGGTCCTGGGGGTTCCGCCGCAGCTTCTGACGATCGAAATGTCGGCCATCACCGGGGTGAAGTCCACCGAATCGTGCCGTTGCCCGGCCGTGGTCACCCGAGCGATCGGGCGGCACCGCGAGTCCGCGACCAGGTGGATCTTCGTCGTCACCCCACCCCGGCTACGGCCCAAACCCTCCCGATCCAGGACCGCTACCGACCGCTCGGCGGAATCCGTGTCATTCGACCGATCCCCCGTGCTCGCCACCGGCGTGACATCCACCTCCAACACGGTCGGTGCCAACACCTCGGCCGGAATGTCCTTCGGCGGCTCGTGCCGCGCACCGGCCGCGTGATGGTGCGCCCGGACCACCGTCCCGTCCACTCCCAACACCCA
>JBBQJM010000317.1:0-5447 GCA_038325895.1 Mycobacteriales bacterium | reverse complement strand
TGGCTCAGAGATTCGCCAAGTCCTTGATCAGATTTTCCCGAGCTTGCAGTATTCCAGCTGCCGGCGCCTCAACAGCTGCTGCCTTTACCGAGCCGCTGGTCAGCGACATGAGACGAAGTGCCGTGGGTAGCCAGATCAGTGCGATTGAGCTGAGGGTGATGGCGCTGACCGAAGCATTCCAATGAATGCCACCGCTTTTCGGGAAGGTTAACGTCCAGCGACGATACCAGCGCGACGATCGCCATTGCTGTGACCAACGGTGAAGGCAAATAGGTTGCTGTCGCGAGTAGGCATCGCAGTATCGCAGTTCGTCCGTCCTCAGGCGGTGACCAACTGCGGGCCCACCCGCGGTGCCTTCGTCTGACATGGCTCAGCACCGATCACCTGATCTGGCAGTAGGTCATCGAGATCGACGAGTCCAAGGTTGACATTCAGGCAGCTCGGTGCATCAGCGAATTGGTCCTACCCAATATTGTCCCCACCCGGACACGGGCTGACTTCGATCAGTTCTTGTGAACTTCCCCGGGATTCATTCACCTTTCGTGACGCATTCACGACCAAGTTGGCTCCCACGAACTTCAGGGTAGTAGTTGGCTGCCTGTTCGACCGGTGGGCGCCGACGCGGTGCACGAGCCCGGAGGCGTCGAACGGTGGCATCCACGCGGTCGTGGCCTGTTCGAATACGGCGATCGGGTGTACGGGCCGTCGCGGACGGGGTTCGGTTCAGATGCACGTGGGTCGCCCGACCAAGCGACGAAGAAGGTTGCCGTTATGAGGATTTCGATGGTTGCTCGACCCAGTCCAGAGCGTCCGGCGCGGGCGTCAGGAACCGGGGCCGCCCGGCGGGTCCCCGGTCAACACCACGATCACCAGCAGCAGTCCGATCAGCACCGGGACGGCGATCATCGCGCCCGTGCCCTGCCACATGATGACGCTTGCCAGGGTCAATGCGATGAACCCGGCAGTGACGAGCGCGCCTTCCCAGCTGACCGGGCTCCAGCCCCAGCCCAGCACCTTCTTCGGGCCGAACCAGGCTTTCCTCGTCACGCGCAGCGCCATGAGTCAAGCGTAGGGATCGGGCCACACACCCGCAGCTGAATTGACGGCCGAACCGGTGTCACCGATTCGGATTGCCGATAATTGGTTCCGGCGCACCTGCAAACCGAGTTCCGGTGAAACGCCCGGGATACCCCAGGAGATCCGGACCGATGAGGTCCACAACGCTTGGGCGAAAGGTCAACGGTCGGCGAGGGACGCGATCAGCGCTGCCACCGTCCCTGGACGGGCCAACATCGGGCTGTGCCCGCCGGGCCACTCGTAACGGGTGGTTGCCCTGTCGGCCATCGCTCGCTCCAGATCGGCGTTCACCACCTGGTCGTCGGCGCAGACCACGTACGTCGAGGGGCGGCTGCGCCACGCGATCCGTTCGGGCACACCACGGAAGACGGCGCGTCGCGCCGGTCGAAGTCGGCTGATCGCAGCGGACACGGCGTCCGCCGGCACGTCAGCGAACAGTAGTTCCGCGGCCAGGCCCGGGTCGAGAGTCACGACCTGACCGTCGTCGGAGAATCGCATCGCCTCCACCAGCCGGGTCGGCGGAATACCGAGGTCCGGCAGGGTCTGCCCGACCGATTCGCCCTCCGCGAGCTGGTACGCAGCCAGGTACAGCAGCTGGGCGACACGCCGGTGGGTTCCGGCGTCGGTGATGACCGCACCGCCGTAGGAGTGCCCGACCAGCACACATGGCCGGTCGAACCCGTCGATCACTCGGGAAGTTGCCGCGATGTCCGCGGCGAGATCAGTCATGGGCAGTTCGACGACCGCGTTGGCTACCCCGGCCCGGTCCAGGTCGCGGCGCACCGCGTCCCACACCCACCCGCCGTGCCACAGTCCATGCACCAGAATCGCGCCGAGACCTGAATCCGTCTGTTGCATGATCGTCCATGACTCCCGTCGTGCGAGGTCGAGCCCGGTCATCGCGGATGGCCGAGGCCGCGGTTCGTTCAGACAACTGTGACATGCGGGGACCCTTCCGGAGACGGCCGAATTTCTGAACGTCACTGGGTCGCAGACCAACGCCCTGGTCCGCAGTGGTGAACTCCAACGGAATCCAGATCGGCGGCCGGAGCCAGTGCGCGTCGAACGCGTCGACACTCCGGCCGTGAAGGTGAATCTGTGTGATGCGGCTCCGCGGAGGACCTGGTGACCGACGTCCGTGACGTCGCGGCCGGCGGGACCGCGTTGCCGGCCGACCCTGTGCTGCGCATCCAGGGGTAGGGGCCAGGACGGATTCCTTTGCTACGGGAGCCTGAAAGAAATGGATATCCACGAATTGCCGGGACGCCTGACACGGGTAGTGGCAGGGGCGCGATGACGGCAATCGGCTCTACCAGTCGATCATCAAGGCCGCGCTACCATTCTCGGCCGCTGACCGACACCCGCCCGTCCTGCGGCGCCCTGGGCGGAATCGTGGCGGCCTGCTGAAGATGCCGTCGCCGGGCCGCTACGCTCGGCTCGGCCAGGTGATCCCGGGTGCGACCACCGCCGACATCGGACCGCGGTGGCACGCGGCGGCTGGTTCGTAGTCCCTGCCGTCATCCGCGGAAGGAGATCACGCCCCGGTGTCCACCGCTGCGCAACGACCGTCCACGCCACCACGTGAGCCCCTCCAAGGAAGAATTCTGCCTCGCCTGGACCGGCGGGAGGTCGTCGCCGTCTTCGCCGGTGGTGCCGTGGGCACCCTGCTACGGGCGGCGCTGTCGGAGGCATTTCCGCATTCGCCGACCGACTGGCCATGGCCGACGTTCGTGGTGAATGTCGTTGCGGCCTTCCTGCTGGGCTATTTCGTGACCAGGCTGCAGGAACGTCTTCCGATTTCCAGCTATCGCAGGCCGCTGCTGGGCACCGGCTTGTGCGGGGGGCTGTCGACCTTCTCCACCATGCAGGTCGAACTTCTCAAGATGATCGACGCCGGCGCGTACGCACTGGCCCTGGGATACGCGACGGCCAGTGTCGCCGCCGGCTACCTGGCCATCCACCTCTCAACGGCCGCAGTGCGCCGGGTGTGGTCGCCGCGATGAACGCCGTGGTGTGGGTCGGCGTGGTGCTGATCGGCGGGTGCGGCTCGGTCCTCCGCTTTGTGGTGGACGGCGCGGTGGCGTCGCGGTTGGGGAAGGGCTTCCCGTTCGGAACGCTGGTGGTCAACGTGAGCGGCGCCATCGTCCTGGGGCTGATCACCGGCCTGGCCCTGAGCGGCAGCGAGGCACTGCTCGCCGGCACGGCCGCAGTGGGGTCGTACACGACGTTCTCCACCTGGATGCTGGAAACGCAGCGGCTCGCAGAAGAACGCCAGAACCGTTCGGCAGCACTGAACGTCGTCGTCAGCCTGGTGCTCGGCGTTGCGGCCGCCGCGCTCGGCCGGCTGATCGGAGCCCACCTGTGAACGACGACTGCCTCAAGCTGACGGCGTACTTCGGCGAACGCAAGCGCGTTGGCCGCCGCTTCGTCGCCGATGCCCTCCTCGATCTGTACGGGCGGCATCAGATCGCCGCCAGCGTGCTGCTCCGCGGTGTCGAGGGCTTCGGGCTCCGGCATCACCTACGCACCGACCGCTCACTGAGCCTATCGGAGGATCTGCCGGCGGTGGCCATCGCGGTCGACACCCGCACCCGCATCGAGGCAGTGCGTGACGAGGCGGCCTCGTTGGTCCGCAGTGGATTGGTGACGCTGGAACGGGCTCGCATGCAGATTGGTGAGATCACCACTGAACCGTTGCCCGCCGAACTCGACGAGGCCGTCAAGCTCACGGTGTACCTCCGGCGGCAGGAGCGGGTGTACCGGGTGCCGGCCTACGTCGCCGTGTGCGACCTGCTACACCGGCGCGGCATCGCCGGTGCCACCACGGTGCTGGGGGTCGACGGCACGACCGATGGAACGCGCGAGCGGGCCCGTTTCCTCGGGCGCAACTCGGACGTGCCGATGATGGTGATCGCGGTCGGATCGGGACACCAGATCGCCCGGGTGCTGCCCGAACTCGGCGGCCTGCTGCGCCGGCCGATGATCACCCTCGAACGGGTCCGCGTCTGCAAACGCGACGGACGGCTGCTGGAAACCCCGCACCGGCTCCCCGCGACCGACGAACACGGAATGGCGCTCTGGCAGAAGCTGATGATCTACAACTCCGAGGCCGCGCTGCACAACGGGCAACCCATCCACCGCGCGATCACCCGGCAATTGCGTCGTTCCGGTGCCGCCGGATCGACCACGCTGCGCGGAATCTGGGGCTTTCACGACGATCGCCCACCGCACGGCGACCGCCTCCTGCAGCTCGGTCGGCAGGTGCCGACGGTGACCATCGTGATCGACACACCGGAACGCATCGCCGAGTCGTTCGCTGTCGTGGACGAACTCACCAGCGAGCGCGGTCTGGTCACCAGCGAGATGGTCCCCGCCGTGCGAGCGACGGCGCCCGACCAGAAGCATGGTGGGGTCCGTTTGGCGAACTACCGGTTCTGATCCGTCGGACCCGTCGGGCCCATGTCAGCGAGCTCGGCGATGATCCGCGATCGGGTGCGCTCGCGCAGCTCGGGGACATCGCGCAGGGTCATGCCGGCGGTGCTGATCGGCTCCAACACACGCACCTCGGCGGTGGACCGGCCGAGGCGCCAGTCATGCGCCCGCAGGGCCGTCGCGGCGCCTCGGACCGCCAGCGGCAGGATCGGCACCTGAGCCTCGATCGCCAACCGGAACGCCCCGTCCTTGAACGGCAGCAGGCGACCTGTGGTCGACCTGGTGCCCTCCGGAAAGATCATCACCGAGACGTGCTCGGACAGCCGCGTGGCGCACTGCCGCATCGCTGTACTGGCGCTGCCGGAGTCCCCGCGCTCGACCGGGATATCCTTGGCCAGCCGCATCAGCCAACCCAGCACGGGGATCGCGAACAACTCCTTCTTGGACAGCCATTTCATCTCCCATGGGAGTTGGCTGATCAACAAGATGTCCACGAACGACTCGTGGTTCGACACCACGACGTAGGGATGCCGTGGGTCTCGCGGAATGGTGCCGGCGGTCCGGAAGGTCCACAACGGGTTCAGCCTTTCATGAACCACCGTGAGCTTGCGGAACAGCAATCCGGTCCAGTAACGGGGCGGGTCGAACGGGGCCGTCACCAGCCAGACGATCGCCATCATCGGCAACCACACCAGCACGCAGACGCCCAGGACGCACCACGACCAGATGGACCACAACGTCAACGACAGGTTCTTCATGGGGCCGCCCCGCTTCTGGCGTCATTGTCCACCACGCGATCGATCACGGCCGAACCGGGAGAACCGTTCGGGCCGCCCCGACCGTACTCACCGGTAAGCGGGAGGGTGACGATGGACGGTAGCGGCAAGTGGCGGGTAGGTGCGGCGATCGCCGCGGGAGTGTGTGCCCTCTCGGTGATG
>JBBQJM010000316.1:0-5462 GCA_038325895.1 Mycobacteriales bacterium | reverse complement strand
AACGCCGTGGCCGCCGGGGACACCGATGCGCCCAACGTTCGCGTCGGGACCGCCAGGGACGACCGGACGGTGACCTTCGTCGTGCCGGCGTCCGGACCGACCGACGGCGACGGACTCCGCGCCGCGGCAATCGAGCTGGCCCGCGCCTTTCCTGCCTTCCGTTGCGAGTGGGACGCTTTCGTCGAGGCCGCTGACGGCGTCCTGGACCATCCGTTGCCCGGGTCCGGGTTCAGCCGGCCGGCGAATCCCGATCCGACGGCACTCGCGGTCAGCGTGGCGCTCGCGACCCTCTACCGCTCGGCGGGTCTGCTCCCGGCAACGGTGACCGGTGAGGGCAACGGCAGGACCGCTGCTGCCTGCATCTCCGGTGCGCTGTCCCGAACCGCCGCGCTCGGCGCCGTCGCCGGGCGCAGCGCTGACCCACCCGCCGGCAATGCGCAGGGCAGGCGTGACGACGAACGGATCGCTGTGTCGGGCCCGGCCGGACCGGTCTTGCGGATGACGCTCCCCACGGCCGAAGACCCGGTGCGATACGCCCTCACGTCGCTCGCCGAGCTGCACGTGCAGGGGGTGCGGGTGAATTGGTCGGAAGTACTCGGAGGTCGCGGCGCCCGCCGGGTCGATCTACCAACGACAGCTTTTGACCGTGAACGTTATTGGCTCTCGGTCCCGCCGCCACCGGTGCGTGCCGGCGGCGGTAAGCCCCGGCCGTCGGCGGCGGTGACCACGGCATCGCGGGTGCGGTGGGAAGCCATGCCCGGCGGCGCCCTGCCCCCGGTGGTCGGCACGGTGATCGCGCTCACCTCGCCGGAGGCTGAGGACCGTGAACTCGACACCATCCGAACCTCAATGGGTCTGGCTGCGCAGGTGATGCCGGTGCCGGTTCCCGCCGTGGAGTGTGACCGGGTCGGGTTGGCCCGGCTCCTGCGGACCGTGATGGACGCCCCGACCGGTATTTCATCCGAGTCGGGGGTCGCCGGCCGGGCGTTGGGCACCGCGCCGGCTGGCATCGTCTGCTTGTTGCCGGACCCGACGAGTGACGCCGGCGCACCCCCGGCGGTCGCGCTGGCGCAGGCGATGGCCGATGCCGGCGTCCAGGCCCCGCTGTGGTGCGCGTCCCCCGAGCAACCACCGCCCTGGCCCGCGCACTCCCAGCCGGACTCCGACCCGGAACCGGTGGTGCGGCATGACTGATGCGGCTGACTGGTGCGGCTGACTGATGCGGCTGACTGATGCGGCTGACTAATAGGGACCCCTACTCCGGTCGACAGGGGTAGGCCGGGGGCGCGCCCCGGGATACCGTGAAACCACCGACCATGACGCCAAGGCGTCCAGAAAACCTTTTCGTACCAACACATCCCAGTGCACGGTGACTGGTTGACGCGTACTCGCGCGCCGGCCGGGCACCAGCGTCCCGATCAGTGGAGGGTTCCCATGAGCGGCGAGGACAGAGTGCAGTGCGAGGTCACCCTGCAGCGCTACATCGACGAGGTGCTCAACCAGCGGCACGACGAGCGGATCGAGGAGTTCTTCCACCCGGACTTCCGGCACGAGACAGACGAGAGTGCGCTGAAATTCGAGAACACCGACGTCGACCTGCAGGGCATCCAAGCGGGAATGGCGGAGATGCGGGACAAGCTCGACCCGCGATACGAAGCCGAGGTGATCCGTTGGGACGGTGACATCGTCCACCTCGACTGGACATTTCGCGGTGTGCACCAGGGAGAGGTGATGGGTCTCGCGCCGACGAACAAGCCGTTCGTCGTCACCTACCCGGGATGGACGCGCTTCAAGGACGGCAGGATCATCTCCGCGCGCAGTGACTGGGATCCCGTCCGCACGCTCGAGGCAGTGAAGGCGCAGATCTACGCGGCCCAGGCGTGACCCTCGTCCTGAAACATGATGCAGGCCAACGGATGTGTCGACAATGACCAGCCCCGAGCTGACCGACGCGCTGCCGACTCCGCCGTCTCACGCGGACTCCGGTGGCCTCGACGTGCTGCTCCCGATGGCCGGTCCCGATGCGAGTGCGATCGGGGCGCTCGCCGGCTGCTACGCCACCGCGCTGACGGACGGAAAGCTGGGGCCGGCGGAGCTGGCCCGGGCGGCCGGCGTTGTCGGCCCGCAGGGGCCCTACCGTCGAACGTTGACCGCCAGGGACGATAGGGTCGCCGCCGCAGCCGCTCTCGCAGACCTCGCGGCGAAGCCCGGCCCGGCGAACCCCGCGCCGACCGGCCGGCGCACCATCGCCTTCGTCGTCTCCGGCCAGGGCAACCAGTGGCTTGGCATGGGCAAAGGGCTGCTGGCGAGCGAGCCGCTCGCCCGGGACGTGCTGGTCGACTGTGATCGGGTCATCGACGCGGTCGCGGGCTGGTCGGTGCTGTCGGAGTTGATGGCCGAACCGGCGACATCCAGGCTCGACGATCCGGCCATCCTGCAGCCGCTGCTGGTCAGCGTGCACCTGGCGATCGCCCGGGTGCTCGGCGCCTGGGGGGTGGCACCGGATGTGTGCGCCGGACACAGCCTGGGGGAGATATCGGCGGCGGCGATTGCCGGGGCACTCGAACTGCCGGACGCCATGCGGTTGGCGCATGCCAGGGGACGGCTGATGCGGGATGCGGTCGGGTCCGGCCGGACCGCACTGCTGGCGCTGCCCGCCGGCGACGTGGCCGACCGGATTGCCGGATCCGGCTGGGATGTCGAGATCGCGGCGTGGAACGGCCCGGCCGGGACGCTGATCGCCGGGGCGGCCACTGATGTCCTCCAGTTGGTCGAGCAGGCGCGCCGCTCTGGCGACTTCGCGCGAGTCCTGCCGGGCACCATTGCCTTTCACAGCCGCCGGCTTGAACCGCTGGCCGGGCGACTGGCCGCGGAGCTGCCGGACCTGACGCCAGCTGCGACCTTGGTCCCGCTGGTGTCAACGGTGACCGGAAATTTGGTGGACGGTTCGGATCTCACCGGGGCGCACTGGGCCGCGAACGTCCGGCAGCCGGTGCGATTCCTGCAGGCGATGGGCCGGCTGCACGCATGTGGCGTGGACACCGTCGTCGAGATCGGCGCGCACCCGACGCTGCTTTCCTCGGTGGCCGAATGCTTTGCGGCCAAGAATCTATCCGGTGTGCCCGAGCCGGTGGTGGTGCCCACCCTGCGCCGCGACGAAGCTGATCGCCGTGCTCTGTTGACCGCGGCCGGCCGGCTCTGGGAATCGGGCGTGCCCCTCGACTGGTCAGCGATGGTGCCCGTGGGCACCCGCCAGGTGCGGCTACCGAGGCCCGCCGGACAACGTGCGTTCGTTGCAGGGCAACCGGCTCCGCTGCGCTGGTGGCGGGCAGTGCTCGAGCCGTCCGACGACCAGGCTGGTCACCCCGCGCCGCAGGTGCCGGCAGCCGAGGTAGGTCACCGTGAACGACTGCTCGCGCTCGGTCCAGCCGATCGGCGCACCGCCCTGGTCGAGCTGTTGCGGGCGCAGTTCGCCGAGGTGCTCCGCAGCCCGGTGTGGCGGGTGGAGGTCGACCTCCCGGTGAACGCACTAGGCCTGGACTCCGTCATGGCCCTGGAGCTGCGTCGGCGGCTGGAGATGTCGCTGCAGGTGCGGATCGAGGTCGTCGACCTGCTGCGGGGCCCGACCATTGAGCAAGTGTCGACCCAGGTCGCAGGCCTGCTGAACGGCCCGGCGGCGGGCGGCGCGGCCGGCCATGGCCGCCTCCCCGCCGACGGTGGGCAGCCACGGCCCGCCCTCGCGGAAGCCCCGGATGGCCAGCGCGACGGGCAGCTGCCGGTCAGTGCCGGGCAGCAGGCGCTGTGGCTGTTCGACCAACTGCATCCCGGCAGTCCGGCGTACGTGGTGGCCTTCGCCGCTGCGGTGTCCGGACCGCTGGATGCGGCGGCGCTGGCCATGGCCCTGCGGGCCATTCTCGACCGGCATCCCGCGCTGCGGACCACCTTTGCCCTGGTGGACGGCGAGCTCCGACAGCAAATTCGGGTGCAGGCCGACGCGGACATCGATGAGCTGGACCTGACCGGTGCCCCGTCGACAACCGTCGAGGCTGCTGTCGCGGAGTTCCTCGACCGGCCGTTCGATCTCGCCACCGACCCGCTCCTGCGGGCCAGGATCGTCCGGCTCGGCCCGGCGGATCATGTGCTGGTGGTGTCCGCGCACCACATCGCGACGGATCTGTGGTCGTTCGGCCTGATCGCGCGCGACCTTCAGGCCGGCTACCCGGCGGCCGTCGCCGGTCGCCCGCTGCACTGGCCGCGGCCGGCAGCCGACTATCTGGACCACGTTCGGTTCGAGCAACAACTGGTGGACTCACCAGCAGGGGCAGCGGCGGCGGAGCACTGGCGCAGCGAACTGGACGCGACAGGCCCGGACCTCGAACTGCCGCTCGACCGCCCGCGGCCCGCCACCGCCGGCCACCGGACCGGAACCCGAACCGTCACCCTGACCGACGACACAACGCGATCGCTCCGCGAGCTCGCCACGGCAACGGGCACCACGCCGTATGTGGCGCTGCTGTCGGTCATGGCGATGCTGTTGCACCGTTGGACCGGCCAGCGCGACATCCGAATCGGCACCGTGTCGGCCAATCGAAGCCGACCCGAGATGCAGCAGGTGGTCGGCTACTTCGCGAACCTGCTGGTGGTTCGGGCGGTGATCGATCCGGCGGCAACCTCGAGAGAATTGCTGGCCCGGATCAGGGACACCGTGCTGGCCGGCCTGTGTCATGACGGCTATCCGTACCCGTTGGTCGCGCAGCAGTTCGCCGAGCAGCCCGGCGCCACCGGTGCGCCGCCATTTCGGGTGGCGTTCTTCTACGAGTCGACGTCCTGGGATGCGCAGGGTGGCCTTTCGCTGTTCGGCACCGGCTTCACCGACGCGGAAATCGCTCTCGGTCCTGACGTGTCACTGCGGCCAAGGCCCCTGCCGCAGCAGGGCAGCGAGTACGACCTCACGGTGTTCGCCGAGGAGGTCGACGGGCGAGTTCGATGCTCATTGCGGTACTCGGCCGATCTCTTCGACCCGGAAACAATTGACGGTCTCGGGCAGTGCCTGCAGGTGCTGGCCGGCGCTGTCGGCACGCGGCCGGACGAACCGATGCGCAACCTTGGCCTGATGACGCCCGCGGACCGGGAATGGACGCTGGAGCTGGGCCGCCGCGGCGACAGCAACGGCGACCCCACCCGGTGCGCGCATCACCTGGTGCTGGAGCAGGCCACCCGGACCCCGGATGCAGTGGCCGTGTCCGGTGGTGGTCTTGAACTGACCTACCGGCAACTGGTGGACCAGGCCACCGCGCTCTCCCGGGTGCTCCGGACCCACGGTGTGGCACCCGAAGTGAAGGTCGGACTCTGCGCCGATGGCAACGTCCGGCTGATAGTCGGAATGCTGGCGGTGCTGATCGCCGGCGGGGCCTACGTGCCGCTCGACCCGAACTACCCGGTCGAGCGCCTGGATTTCATGA
>JBBQJM010000315.1:0-5462 GCA_038325895.1 Mycobacteriales bacterium | reverse complement strand
AGCAACATGTCCTTCTCCTGTCCCGATGGTGTTGCCCCGGTGTTTCTCTCGGGAATTCTGACGCTGTCGACCGCTGATGACCCGGGGAGTCATCGGTGTTCGTTGATGCGGGCTTCGAGATCCAGCCGCAGCACGGCGCCTTCCTGGTCAGCGAGGACGACTTCGACGGGACCTACCGGCGCATCGTCGAGGGCGGCCTCGAACATTGGGCCGACCCGGGTTCCGACGGGCACAATCTCGAGGAACTGACCGGCTCCCAAAGCACATGACAATGGCAGCATGCCGTTGCCACTGACCGACACCCTCGTCTCCTACCCCGCAGGATCGGTGCGCGATCGGGCCATCGTGCTGTCGGTTGTCGTGCGCGACACCGAGGTCGTGGTGCTCACCGATATGACGCCATTCCACCCTGTCGACCCGCGATGGCCCGACCAGGGCACCGATCTGGGGACGCTGACCTGTGCAGCCGGAGTGGCGACCATCGTGGAGGCGACGATCGGTGCTACCGACGGCACCGAGCTGTTCGTCGGTGCCGAGGTGACGGTCCGCCGCGGCGCTCCGGGCTGGGCCTTCGTGGTTGCGCACCTGCTGCCGGTGGACGGGCCGTTGCCGGTGGAGCACGAGACCGTCACGCTGACCGTCGACGGCATGCACCGGGCTGCGCTGTCGGCCGGTCACACAGGTTGCCACGTCGCCGCTCTCGCGCTCAACGGCGCGCTCGCGGACCGCTGGCGACAACCGCTGGGTACGGGCGGGCGCACCGACGGTCTCGGCAATCCCGACTTCGACCAGCTGGCGATCACCTCGTCGGTGATCCATCCGTACGGTGCCACGGACACGTATCGGGTGGGAAAATCCCTGCGCAAGAAGGGTTTCAATTCGACGGACCTGGACAGCATCCTGCCCGTGGTGGCCGATCGGGCCAATGACCTGCTGGCCGGCTGGCTCGCGGCGGGCGCGCCGATCGAGCTGGAACTATCAGGGCCAAGGCTGACCGATCTTCGCACCTGGGTCTGCCGGCTACCGCAAGGTACCCAGCGCATTCCCTGCGGTGGAACGCATCTGAGCTCGCTGGGCCAACTCGCCGGCATCAGGATTCAGCTGACCTTCGACGCTGCCGCGGGCGAACTGGTGATGACGACCTCCGCGACGCCTGTGCAGCAACTCTGAGCGGATGGCCCCCAACTGCTCAAGCGCCGAACCCCGGATCGGCCGCGTCCTCGGCCGCCTGAAGGACGCGCAGGATGTTGCCGCTGGTCAGCCCTTCAAGGTCCGAGTCGGACCATCCTCGATCAGCCAATTCGGTCAGCAGAGCCGGGTAGGTGGACACGTCCTGGAGGCCGATCGGCAGGTCGCTCACCCCGTCGAAGTCACCGCCGAGCCCGATGTGGCTCACCCCGGCGACCTCCCTGGCGTGCTCGATGTGATCGGCGACCTGCTGGAGAGTTGCTTTCGGCGCAGGATTCTCGGCCTGCCACGCGGTCAACTTCGCCACCGTTACCGGATCGAGATGCTCACCGGCGTGCTCGGTGTAGACGGTGACCTTGTCGAGCCCGAAGGCATGCCGCTCGGCGTCCTCGGCCGCCGCGTGGTCAGCGCATTCCTGGGAGACGAAGTCGGGCACGAAGGTGATCATGACGATGCCGTTGTTCGCGGCCAATCGCTGCAGTACCGAATCCGGCACGTCGCGGACATGATCGGTCAGCGCCCGGCAGGAGGAATGCGAGAACATCACCGGGGCAGCGCTCTCGTCCAGCGCGGCGTGCATGGTCGTCGGCGCGACATGCGAGATGTCGACCAGCATCCCGATCCGATTCATCTCCCGGACCACCTGCCGCCCGAAGTCGGTCAGTCCGCCGACCGCCGGGACGTCGGTCGCCGCATCGGCCCACGGAGTGTTCTGGTTGTGCGTCAAGGTCAGGTACGCCACACCGAGCAGTCGCAGCACGCGCAGCACGCCCAAGGAGTTGTCAATACTGTGCCCGCCCTCGGCGCCCAGCAGCGCGGCGATCCTTCCACCGGCCATGATGCGACGGACTTCGGTCGCCGTCCTGGCGCCCGCGAAGGTGTCCGAATGTGCCGCGACAATCCTTGACACACAGTCGATCTGCTCGAGGGTGGCGGTGACGGCGGCGCCTCCCACCAGCGTGCCCGGAACGTAGACGGAAAAGAACTGCGCGCCAACGCCGCCGGCGCGAAGGCGCGGGATGTCGGTGTGCAGGGTCGGTTGGTGCACCGCGATGTCTCTGGCGGTCAGGTCGTAGTCGACCTGTTTGCGCAGTGCCCAGGCCAGGTCGTTGTGGCCGTCGAAGACCGGCGCGCGCCTGAGCAGTGCGGTGATCCGTTCGCTGCTCATCGCATGGCCGCCAGACGCTCGACGGCCTCGTCGATGACCTCGTCGCGTTTGCAGAAGGCGAACCGCACGAAGGTTTTCCCGTCGCGGGGATCGTCGTGGAACACCTCGTCGGGCACCGCGACCACCCCCGCGCGGTGTGGCAGATCGAGGCAGAACTGCATGCCGTCGTTCAATCCAAAGGGACGGATGTCGGTCATGACAAAGTACGTCCCCTGCGGCCGGAGCACACCGAACCCGGCCGCCTGCAGTCCGGCGCAGAGCCGGTCGCGTTTGGCCTGCAGGCTGTCCCGCAGCCCGCGGACCCATGGCATCTCGGTGCGCAGGGCCTCGGCCACGGCAGGCTGGAACGGCGCGCCGCCGACGTAGGTGAGGAATTGTTTCGCGGCCCGGACCGCGGCGACAAGCGGAGCGGGGCCGCACGCCCAGCCGATTTTCCAGCCAGTGACGTTGAACGTCTTCCCGGCGCTGGAGATGGTCAGCGTGCGTTCGGCCATCCCGTCGAAGGTGGCGAGCGGCAGGTGCCTGGCGTCGTCGTAGATCAAGTGCTCGTACACCTCGTCGGTAAGCACGATCAGGTCGCGGTCGACCGCGACCCGGGCGACCCCGGCCAGCTCCGCGCCGGTCAGCACCGTCCCGGTCGGATTGTGCGGCGAGTTCAGGATCAGCATCCGGGTGCGCGGACCGACCGCGGCCGCCAGTTCGTCGACATCCAGCGCGAACCGGCCCGTGCTGTCCGGGCGGAGCGGCACCGAGCGGTGGTGGCCACCGGCCATCGCGACGATCGGGGGGTAGGAGTCGTAGTGGGGTTCAAGCATCAGCACCTCATCGCCGGGCTCGCAGAGCCCGATGACGGCCGCAGCCAGGGCCTCGGTCGCCCCGACGGTGATCAGCACCTCGGTGTCGGGATCGAACCGCTGCCCGTGGTCACGCAGCCGGGCATCGGCGACGGCTTGCCGCAATTCGGGGATCCCCGGACCCGGCGGGTACTGATTGACCCCCCGCGCGATGGCCTGTTGCGCGGCCGCCAGCAGGGACGGCGGGCCGTCGGTGTCCGGGAAGCCCTGACCGAGGTTGATCGAGCCGGTTGCGATCGCCAGCGCGGACATCTCGGCGAAGATGGTGGTCGTGTACGGCCGCAGGCGCTGCACCAGCGGGTTGGCGAGCCGCGGCGTCAGAGAATCGGCCGATGTCATGGGTCATTCCTACCGTGCCGGGTGAATGCGGACGCGCGCGGGAACTGTGCTGATGTGCGCCCGAAGGAGAACGACCCCACCTGCTCCGCTCGACACGTGACAATGGCGTGATGAGCACCACCGAATCGCAGCCGACCGAGTCGGCCGGCCCGACCGGCGCCGCCGAGCCGACCCCTCCGACGGGCGCCCCCGAGTCGGCCGGCCCGACCGCACCTGTCACGGACGCCCGTGGCGGCAGGACAGCAGCCCCGACGCGCCCGCCCGCGGCGGCCGGCGCGGGGAAAGCGGCGACGGCTCCCTTGATCCAGACACCCTTCATCCCGGCGTTCGCCACCGCGGCGTTGAGCCCGGCCGATGAGGAGCGCCGCCGGCGGTTGAACCGGATGAAGTTGGCTGCCACCGGGGCGCTGGTGCTGATGGCGGTCATCTTCGTGATCGCGTTCTCGCTGCAGGACCGGTATCCGTGGCTCGGCTACGTCAGGGCGACCGCTGAGGCCGGAATGGTCGGCGCGCTGGCGGACTGGTTCGCGGTGACAGCGCTCTTCCGTCGGCCGATGGGTTTACCGATCCCGCACACCGCGATCATCCCCAACCGCAAGGACGCGATCGGGTCGTCGCTGTCGGAATTCGTCGCGACCAATTTCCTGTCCGAGACCGTGGTGCGCGAGAAGCTCGCCGGTTTCTCGGTCGCCAAAAGGCTGGGGGAGTACCTGTTACGCCCGGAGGCGGCCCAGCAGGTGACGGCCGAACTGGCGACCGCGGTCAGGGGAATCAGCAATGTGCTCAGCGACGACCAGGTCGCCGATCTGCTGGAATCCATGGCCAGGCGGAAAATCGCGGAGACCAGGATCGGCCCGCCGCTGGGCAAGATCGCCGCGGAGGTCTTCGAACGAGGCGACCACCACGGGCTGGTCGATTTCGTCATCGATCGCTGTTACGAGTGGATCCGCGACAACTACACGGCAGTCTCCCGGGTGGTCTCGCAGCGCGCGCCGTCCTGGTCGCCGAGGTTCCTGGACGGGATTGTCGCCGACCGCATGTACCACGAGGTCGAGGCCTTCGCGCGCGCGGTGAAGACCGATCCCGGTCACCAGTTGCGGCTGGCGCTGGATCGATTCCTCGCCGAGTTCGCGAGGGATCTGCAGACCGACCCGGCCACGATGGATCGCGCGGATGCCGTCAAGGACCGGATCGTCGCGAACGCCGAGGTGCGTTCGCTGGCGGCCAGCGCCTGGTCGTCGGTCAAGGATTCGTTGCTGGAGGCGGCCGAGGATCCGCAGTCGCCGCTGCGCCGCTCGGTGACCGACGGTCTGATCTCCTTCGGCACGCAACTCACCGAGGGCGGGCCGCTGGCCAAGAAAGTGGACGGTTGGGTGGCCGACGTTGCCGGGTATGTCGCAAGACACCACGCCCGCAGCATCACCGGGATCATCGACGAGACCATCGCCCGCTGGGATGGCGAGGCGACCAGCCGCAAGATCGAGCTCCAGGTGGGCCGTGACCTGCAGTTCATCAGGATCAACGGCACCGTGGTCGGGGCGCTCGCCGGATTGCTGATCTATACCTTCGCGCAGCTGTTCCTCTCCTAGTCGCGGCACGTTCACGCTCGGTGACGGCGAATTGCCGGCATCACAAGATTGTGCGTCAAACGGCCACGGTGCGCGATATTCCGGCTTTTTCAATTTGCACTGCGAAAGGTGTTGCGCTCGTCTCGAGAATGGCGAGAGAACGGTTTCTTGGACATCAGCAAACGTTCATACTGATACTGAGGTTCGGGATCCACGCCTTCGCACGTTACGCCGGGGGCTCTCGCCATTGGTGCCACGTCGGTGATGGTGTTGTGCATCGTCCTTGGCTTGTTCCTGGACGGCGCGGTCACGTTGTCACGTTGCTTCTCTTCGGGGTGGCCGCCA
>JBBQJM010000314.1:0-5478 GCA_038325895.1 Mycobacteriales bacterium | reverse complement strand
TCCGGCCGCGGTCGGCGAACCCGGGCCGACCCCGCCGGTGCAGCCGATGGCCCTGGCCGGCGGCGCGTTCGTCGACGGCGAGCACGCCACGTCCGGCACCACGAGCATTCTGCAACTGCCGGACGGATCGCGGTACGTCCGGCTGGAGAACTTCTCCACCAGCGACGGCCCCGACCTGCAGGTGTGGTTGACCGACAAGGCGGCCGGTGGCAGCGATTGGGGCAAGTACGACGACGGAGTCCACCTCTCGCTGGGCGAGCTGAAGGCGACCGACGGCAATCAGAACTACCCCATCCCGACCGACGCCAACCTCGACGCCTTCACCTCGGTGGTGATCTGGTGCGACCGGTTCAACGTCGCATTCGGCACGGCGCCGGTTGGCCTGGGGACCTGACGGGTCGATTCCGGCAGCCGCCGGGCGCAGGTGTTTGCGCGCCGAGTTCGAGCGCGGCTGAGCGGCCCGGTTTCGCGCGCGGCTGGCCGACGGCTCCGCTGACGCGCCGCACGCCACGATGCGTCGCCTCCCTGAAATCCCCTACTCAGCGCCATTTTTCATGACTCGGCGCCGGAATGTGTTGGCGCCCAGACCGCAAAACCGGCGCTCAGTCGAGCCGACCCCCAGCGGGCCAGATCCGGCCCGCTACCCCTACCCCGACGCGGCTGAGGTCGGGACGGCCGGGCCCCGCGCCGACATCCTGCGCCGCGCCTCGCCGACTGCCCACTCCGACCCGGAACGCTTCGCTGATCAGCTCCGCCTCGGAGAGTAGCTCCGCCTCGGAGAGTGAATTTCGTCGATATCAGCGACACGATTCGGCACCGAAAGCGGGATTCGATGACGGAACGACGGCAGGATCGGTGGCTGCAGCGCCGAATGGTGCGCACTCGGGAAGTTATGCACGCAAAGGATTCGCGGCGGAAACCCTGTGGTGGCTTGAACTCTCAAGCAATGGTAGACATCGTTACCACCCCGAACCGACAAGGAGTGTGGCATGTATGGACGACTGGTGACGTACACCCATTCCGAGGACAAGGATGCGCTGGAGGCCAAGGCCCGCGCCGGGGTGATCCCGATCGTCACCGCGATCCCTGGCTATGTTGCGTATGGCGTGATTGTCGAGGACAACCGCGTGATTTCGATGAGCGCTTGGCAATCCGAAGAGGACGCCAAGTCCGCGGACGCGGCGCTGCTCGAGTGGGTGCAGGCCAATACCACCATGAAGGTGGAGACCCGGATCACCGGCGATTTCTCCTGGCTCGAGCTCGCCGGAAGGTAGCCTCTCCGGTTGAGCCACCCCACTGAGCGCCGCTTTTCATGACTCCGCGCCGGAATATGTGATGGCGTCCAGACCATAAACCGGCGCTCAGTGGAGCGGACCGCCAGCGCAACCCGAGACCCCATGCTCAGCGCCGCTTTTCAGGACTCGGAGCCAGAACATCGTGGCGCCCAGAGCTCAAACCCGGCGCCCAGTCAACGAACCGGCGCCCAGTGGAGCCACGATGGGCGGAGCCCCTGCTGTGCCGCACTCCGGCAACGCACCGCCGACCCGCCACACCACACGCTCTAGCCGCACCCACCCTCACCGTTCCGGCCGCCCCTCGCCCGGGCGCACCAGACCGGTTTCGTAGGCGATCACCACCAGCTGCGCGCGATCCCGGGCGCCGAGCTTGGTCATGGCCCGGTTGACGTGCGTCTTGGCGGTCAGCGGGCTCACCACCAGATGCTCGGCAAGCTCGTCGTTGGACAGACCCAACGCCACCAGCGCCACCACCTCCTGCTCGCGAGGGGTCAACACCCGCAGGCGTTCCGGTGCGGCACCCTCCTCCGACCGTTCCGGCCGGTCGAGGAATCTCGTGATGAGTGCACGGGTGGCAACCGGCGACAGCAGCGAATCACCCCGATCGACCAGCCTGATCGCGTCGAGCAGTTCGTCGGGCCCGACGCCCTTACCCAGGAACCCGCTGGCGCCGGAGCGCAGCGCCTGGAAGACATAGTCATCGAGCTCGAACGTGGTGAGGATGAGCACCTTCACCCCGCCCAACCCGGGATCTCCGGTGATCGCCCGGGTCGCGGCAAGCCCGTCCATCTCGGGCATCCGGACGTCCATCAGCACCACATCGACTCCACCGGCCCGGACCCGCTCCAGCGCCTCGCGCCCGGTGGACGCCTCGCCGACCACCTCGAGGTCGTCGGCGGAGTCGATCAGTGCCCGGAATCCGGCGCGCAGCAAGGCCTGATCGTCCGCGATGAGCACACGGGTGGTCATTGGGAGAACGGCAGCGTCGCGGTGACCAGGAAGCCGCCGTCGGCGATCGGCGCGGTCCGCAGGTCGCCGCCGACGCTGTGCACGCGTTCCCGCATCCCGATCAACCCGAAACCGCTGTTCGCAGGAGCTGATCGAACCACTGCTGGAGCCACTGCCGGATGCCGGGCAGGGACCCCGCCACCGGAGTTCGTCACCGAGATCAGCAGTGCTGACGGCCGGTGTTCCAGCCGGACCTCGGCGGCGGCCCGGCCGGCGTGCTTGCGCACGTTGGTCAGCGACTCCTGGATCACCCGGTAGCCGACCTGGTCGACCGCGGCCGGCCCCGGTGCCGGCACCCCGCTGACCACCAGATCGACGGACAGGCCAAGCGTGCGGAACCCTTCGAGCAGCTCATCGAGGTGGCCCAGGCCCGGCGCCGGTTCGGCAGGATCGGCGCCCTCGCCGGGGTCTCGCAGCACGGTGAGCACCGCCTGCATCTCGGACAGCACCGACCGAGCGGCGGCCCGGACATGGTCGAGCGCGGCCCTGGCCTGCTCCGGCCGCTGGGCCATCAGGTGACCGGCGACGCCGGCTTGGACGTTGATCACCGCGATGTGGTGGGCCAGCACGTCGTGCAGGTCCCTGGCGATCCGCAGTCGCTCATCGGCGATCCGGCGCAGCGCGTCCTGCTCGCGGGACGCCTCCGCGCGCCGAGCCCGCTCCTCGATGGCGGCCACGTAGGCCCGGCGGTTGCGGGTGGCATCGGCCAGCGCGATGGCCAGCGCGCACAGCGCGGCGATGGCCACCGGACGCGGGTGGGACCAATCCTCGCCCTGGGTGATCCAGCCGATGGCCAGCGCTGTCACCATGATCATCGTCGCGGCGAGGATCGCCCACCGCCGCTGACCTGCCAGCGTCACCGTGGCCAGTGCCGTCACAACGGCCAGGATCAGCGGCGGGACATCGCTGGAGAAGAACTGCACCACCAGGTAGCCCGAGGCGGTGACGACCAGGACGACCCACGGGTGCGACCGGCGGAACACCAGCGCCCCGCAGGTAACCCCTGCGACCACATACGACCAGGCCGGAGCGGAGACGGCATCCCCGAACGGCGGACCGGCGATCAGCGCAAGGACGGTGACCAGGTAGATCGCCGTCGCCAGGCCCAGGTCCATCAGATGCGGATGATCCCGGAAATGCCGTGAGCAGGCCTGGAACCACGGCCCCGGGACCTGCGGTTCGGGAAGCTGATCGGTCGTTGTCCCGGCAACCGCCGCAACGTCCGGCGTCGTGGTGCCGGACGGCTCGACGGTCGCCCGAGCGTTGATCATGTCGCGCTGCTCATGGGGTCAGCCTACGAACCCCTCAGGCGTCCCGGCGGCGCAGCAGCAGGGCTGCTCCGGCCAGCAGCACGACCAACCAGCCGACGAAGACCGCGGCTCCGGTCCCGGACGCCAGCAGCGTGTCCGCGGGTTGCACGCTGGTGAACGCCTGCCCCGCGGTCGACGGGAGGTACGGGCTGACGTTCTGGTTCCATGAATCCGGCAGGATCAGGCCGATCAGCCCGGGGATGATCAGCAGCGAGGCGACCACCACGGCGATCGACCCGGCGGTGTTGCGCATCAAGGCCCCGATGGCGATGCCGAACAGCCCGATTCCGGCCAGGTACAACCCGGACCCGATGACGGCCCGCAGCACACCGTCGGCCGCGAACGTGGTGCCTTTGTCCGCACCGAGGATCGCCTGACCGATCAGGAAGGCCGCCATCGTCGCCAGCACCATCACCACTGCCAGCACCACCGTCAACACCACCGCCTTGCCCCACAGCACCGGTAGCCGGCGGGGCACCGCCCCGAACCAGTTCCTGATGGAGCCGTTGGCGTATTCGTTGCTCATCAACAGCACGCCGAGCACACCGACGATCAACTGGGCGAGGGTGACGCCGGCCATGCTCAGCGCGGTCGGGTCGGTGGAGGCGAACGGGTTCCGCCCGGCAGCCGCGCCGCCGCCGCCGGGAGGTGTGGGCGCGGTCACCGCGCCCGAGGCCACCGCGGCCGCCAGTGCGCCCATCCCGACCACCACAACCACGGCAGCACCGATCATCACCAACCACGACCGGACGCTACGCAACTTGATCCACTCCGAGCGGATCACCCGCCACTGAGTCACCTTGAGCGACGAGCTGTCGAGTCGGGTGATCCGCGCAGGCTGCGCAGATACCGACGTGGTGGCTCCGGATTCTTCGAGGATGCTCATCAGGCGGCGCTCCTGTCGGACTGGGTGAGTTCCGGGACGAGGTGCGCGGGGTAGTCCACCGCGTCGCGGGTGAGGTCCATGAAGGCCTGCTCCATGGACACCGATTTCGGGCTCAGCTCGTACAGCACGAGGCCCGCCTCTGCGGCCCGGTGGCCGATCACCCTTGCGTCCAGCCCGGCGACCTCCAGCAGTTCGGGGTCCGCGCCGGTCCGGATGTCGACGCCGTCACCTCGGATCGCGTCAGCCAGTCGGGCAGCATCGGGCGAGCGGACCACCACGGACCTGCCGGCGGCACCGGCAGCGAGCTCGGCGACCGGCAGCTCGGCGATCAGCTTGCCCCGCCCGATGATCACCAGATGCTCTGCCACCGCACTGATCTCGGTGATCAGGTGGGACGAGACGAACACCGTCCGGCTCTGCGCAGCCAGCTCGGCCAGCAGCCCGCGAATCCACAGGATGCCCTCCGGATCCAGCCCGTTCACCGGCTCGTCGAGCATTACGATCTCCGGATCGCCGAGCAGCGCGCCGGCGATCCCCAGCCGCTGCGACATCCCCAGCGAGAACGTGCCGGCCCTGCGGTTCGCGACGGAGGTCAGGCCGACCATGTCGAGGGTTTCGTCCACCCGCCTGATCGGGATGCCGGTGGTGGTGGCGACGGCGATCAGATGATCGCGGGCAGAGCGCCCGGGGTGCACGGCCTTGGCTTCCAACAACGCGCCGACCTCGTGCAGCGGGGCCCGCAGGTCCGCGTACCGCCGCCCGTTGACGGTGATCTGCCCGGACGAGGGCCTGTCCAGCCCGATGATCATCCTCATGGTGGTGGATTTGCCGGCGCCGTTCGGCCCCAGGAACCCTGTCACCACACCGGGTTTGACCTCGAAACTCAGATCGTCGACGGCAGTTTGCTTGCCGTAGTGCTTGCTCACGTGGTCAATGACGATCATCGGATCTCCTGATACCTGGGTAGGACTTCACCAGA
>JBBQJM010000313.1:0-5483 GCA_038325895.1 Mycobacteriales bacterium | reverse complement strand
CCCCATCCGGCACTACTCGATCGGCGGCTTCATCGTCGCGCTGGCCGCCGTCGACACCCTTCGCAGGCAGTTGGCGGCCGAACTGGGCGAATACGGCATCCGAGTCCTCACCATCGAGACCGGTGGGCTGCTGGAGACGCTTCCCAAGGACTTCCCGGGCCGGGACGACATCGCCGACATGCTGCTCGAGCCGACCATGCTGGGCCACACGGCGACGCTCGAGGACATCGGCAACCTCGCCGTCTTCGCGGCCTCGGATCTGGCGCGATCGATGACCGGCACCATCCTGAACACCACCTGCGGAGCATCGGTCGACTAAGGCTCGATGGCAGACACGCTCTGGGGCGTGTCCTGCTCTTCCCCGAAGCGTCCCCGCGCCTCCACCGGGATCAGCGGTTTCTCCGCGCGGGCCTTGATCTGTTGCACCGCCCAGGAATTGCCGTCGGGATCGCTGAAGCCGAAGAAGGTCCCGCCGTCCCGCTCGTCGAAGACCGTGACCTCACTTGCCTCGACCCCGCGGTCGATCAGCTGCTGCCGCGCGGCGGCGGCGTCGGCGACAACGAGCTGGAGGCCGTGCAACGAGCCGGGTTTCATCTGATTCTGCGAGGGCAGGTCGCCGACGACGATGGAGCAGCCGGATCCCGGCGGGGTGAGCTGCGCGACGTGCATGTGTTCGTTGCGGGTGTCGTGGTCGAGTGCGAAGCCGAGTTTGTCGCGATAGAAGGCAATCGCCTGATCGAGCTCGCTCACCGGGACGATCACGACTTCCAGGGTCCAGTCCATGTTTCTTTGCTCCAGTTCGATGAAAAGTGTTGCAGCGGAATGGAAACGTCAGGGGCCGCCCGAGCCGTCGCTGAAGACAGCCCGGGCGATCACCGACCTACAGGGATGCGGCGACCTTGTCGAGACGCTCGTAGCCCTCCGTGACGCCGACCTCCATGTTGCTGGCGATCATTCCGTCCCTGGCTTCCAGATTCGGGTAGACGGCGTGGGCGCGTAGCCGGGTACGGCCGTTGCCCAGGTCCTCGAACCTCAGTGACTCGATGCTCACCACGTCCGGGAACCCCTCGAACTCGAAGGTCTGGATGGCGAAATCGTTCTTGCGCACCACGTGGAAGACGCCATTGAACGCGTATTCCTCCCCCGCGGGATTGCGGTGGATGTAGCGATACCCGCCGCCGGAGGTGAAATTGAAGTGATCGATGGCCATCTCATACCCGTTGGGCCCCAACCATTGCTTGATCAGGTCGGGCTCGGCGTGGGCGCGGAAGACTGCGGCGACGGGCGCTTCGAACTCGCGCTCGATGTCGATGTACGGCACGCCTTCGGGCGCGGTGATGGTGACCGGATTCGTCATGGCTGTTGCTCCTTCTGGCCGGCCTTATCGGTGCGGCCGGTGATGTGGGTGGATGCGGCGACGGGTTCGTCGCCGGGGGGGCCGATGCCCGCAAGCAGCGCGTCCAAGCGCCGGAACTGCTGTTCGTGGATCAACCGGTACTTGTCGATCCATGCCGTGAGTGCTTCGAGCTGGGCCGCATTCAGGTGCACGGGTCGGCGTTGGGCGTCCCGCGTCCGGGTAACCAGCCCGGCCTGCTCGAGAACCTGAATGTGCTTCGACACCGCCTGTTTGGAGATCTCGAAGGGATCGGCCAGCTCGTTGACCGTCGCCGGGCCTCGGCTGAGGCGGGCGATCATCCGGCGCCGCACCGGATCGGCCAGGGCCATGAAGGCCCGGTCGAGCCGATCATCGGCGGACGGATCGACGATCACGTTATCAACCATTTCTTTGATCAACGATTTGGTTGATTACGACTTTAGAGCCGTCCCAGGGAGGTGTCAAGGGGTTGGTCGTGAAGTTCCCGAAGTCGGTCCGCGCCTAGCAGAGTGACCCGCGGGAACTTCAGGTAGCCCTGCAGGATCGCCGGTCGGCCGCGCTGAACTTCCCATCCACCGGCGACGGAGCCGGCGCCACCCAGGTCATCAGCGGTCCTGGGCGGGGGTCGCCCTCGCGATCACCTGCGGAATGACGGGATTCGCTGTGCCGGAACGGAACTCATCGATCCGCACCAGCGCGACGCCGGCCAGGATCAGCACCCCGCCGAGCAGCTGCATCGCGGTGGGGACCTCACCCAGCAGCAGCCAGGCGAACAGCACGGCGAACAGCACCTCGGTGAGGCCGACGAAGGACGCGAGCTTCGACCCCAGGATCCGGGTCGCGGCGATCCCGGCCACGTAGGCGATGGCGGCGGCCACCAGGGACAGCCCGACAACGGGCACGAGCCAGCTCACCTGATGGCCGGCGAAATCGACGTCGTCGGTGGTCGCGGACATCGGCAGCGCACCGACGACACCAAGGATGAGCAGGGTGACGGCACCGATGGTCATCCCCCCGCTGGCCATGGCCAGCGGCGGCAGTTCGGGGTCACTCTTGGCCGACAGCACGAAGAACACCGCAAGACCCACGGCCGCGGCCAGGCCCCAGAGCACCCCCACCAGGTCGATGTGGGTATCGCCGACCAGGTTGAGCACCAGAACCAGGCCGAGCACGGCGGCCAGCGAACCGGCAATGGTCAGCCGCCGAGGCCGCTGCCCGTTGCGGATCCACAGCCAGCCGACGATGAGGATGATGCCCATGTACTCCAGCAGCAGCGCGACCCCCACCGAGAGGTGCTGTACCGCATTGAAGAAGAACACCTGGCACCCGGCGATCGCCACCAGACCGTAGATCGTCACCATCCGAATGTTGCGCCACAGGACATTCCAGCGACCGCGCAGGGTCACCACAGCCGGGATCGCCAGCAGCACCGCGGCGATGCTGATCCGGATCGCGACCGCGGCGGCCGGGGACCAGCCGGAGTCGATGAGCGATCGGGCGAACGGGCCGGACGACCCGAAGGTGGCGGCCGAGAACAAGGCCAGCACGAATCCGGCACGGGTTGCTCGCTGCTCCAGCATCTGTCCTCCGCTGCGTTGTCCCGCTGCACCCGTTGCCCTCGGTGTCATCACCCAAAGCGGCCTACGATAATGACACTACGACCGGGCACCGACAGGAGTCAACGTGCTTTTTGCTCATGACACCGAGTTGGCGTTGGCCGCCGCCGCGGCGTTGGTCAACACGGCGCCGTTGGTGACCGCGGAGGGGGATACCGGCGAGGAGGACCTTCCGGACATCGCGGCGCTGCACACGTTCGTCAACGATTGGGGATGGACCGGCGAGATCCGCCGTGATGAAGCCGAGCTCGACGCCGTCCACGCGCTGCGACCGCGGCTGCGCAGGATCTGGGAGGTCGACGAGGACGAGGTCGTTCAGCTCGTGAACGAGCTGCTGCGCGAGGCAAAGGCGCTACCGCAGTTGGTCAGGCACGACGAGTGGAGCTATCACCTGCACGCGACCCCACCGGCGGCCCCACTGGCCACCAGGATGGCGGTGGAGGCCGCGATGGCCGTCGTGGACGTGGTGCGGAGCGGCGAACTGAGCCGGCTACGGATCTGCGACTATCCCAGCTGCATCAACGTCGTCGTCGATCTGTCCAAGAACCGGTCGAAGAGATTCTGCGACGACGGCTGCGGCAATCGCGCCGCGGTGGCGGCGTACCGGGCCCGCAAGAACGCGGCTCGGCGGGCCTGAGACCACTGCTGTATCGACGCAGTTGGATATCGACGCAGTTGGATATCGACGCAGTTGGATCGACGCAGGTGGGTCGGCTCAGCCAGCACCGGGCGGCGGCGGTGGTGGTCGGAATCCGGGCGTGATGCCCGCGTCCTCCAGTCCGCGCCCCACCGCCAGCAGCTGCGATTCGGCCCAGCGGGCCCCCACCAGTTGGATCCCGGTGGGCAGTCCCTTGTTGTCCTGCCCGGCGGGCATCACCACGCGGGCAACCCGTTGAGGCTTGCCGCCGCGAAAACGAAACCCTGCTCATAATAAGCGATCTGACCGCCGACCACCGAGAGCGGTTCGCCGGGAGGGCAATGCGGGTAGGCCACGGTGGCCGCCGGTGGTATCAACAGCGCGTCGTACTGGGCGAAGAACCTTTCCCAACAGCCGATCAGCTCGTCCCGCCGGGACAGCAGTTCGAGGTAGCGGGCCAACCGGAAATCCGCCCCGTCCGGCGTGAAGACCGAGGTGAGCAGCTGGACGAGCTCGCCGAACAGCTCACCCTGCTCCTGCCAGGAGATCTCCGGGAGTGCTTCCTGCACCTGTCCACCGGCATCGGAGATGGCGCCGGCCACCTGGTCCACCCTGTCTTGCAACACCTTCGCCACGGGCGCTCCGGGGATGGTGGACGCAACGGCAACCCGCAGGTCGCCCGGTGGGCGAGGATCGCGGTGGGTCAGCGGCACCGGCGGGACATCGCCGTCGAATTCGTCGGGACCGGAGATCACCGACAGCGCGAGCTCGAGATCATCGAGGTCACGGGCCAGCGGGCCAGCGGGCCGAGGTTCAGCGGGCCAGCGGGCCCGCGGGCCGAGGTGCAGCGGGCCAGCGGGCCAGCGGGCCAGCGGGCCGAGGTTCAGCATGATCCGCAGCGGCCGTGGTGCGCCGTCGGGAGTGCGGAAGAACCCGGTGAGTGGCACCCGGTGTTCGGTCGTCTTCAGTGCGTACACGCCGCAGAAACTGGCCGGCTGGCGCAGCGAACCGACCAGGTCCGAGCCCACGTCGAGCGGCGTCATGCCGCTGGCCAGGGCCGCGGCGGCACCGCCGCTGGAACCACCCGACGTCCGGCTCAGATCCCACGGGTTGCTGGTGCGGCCGAACACCGGGTTGGCACTCTGATGATCGGCCAGCCACGCGGCCACGTTGGTGTGCCCGATGATGTTGGCCCCGGCCGCCCGGAGCCGCGCGGCCACCGCCCCGTCCTTCGCCGGCACGCTGTCCAGCTCGTGGTTGCCGATCGTGGTCCGCAGGCCCGCGACATCGTTGCCGTCCTTCAGCGTGATCGGCACACCGTGCAGCGGACCGATCGGACGTCCGGTCGCCAGCGCGTCGTCGGCCGCGAGCGCGCGCTGCCTGGCGCCGTCCGGGTCCAGCGACACCACGGCACCCAGCGCACCGTTGCGGTCGTCGATCCGGGCCAACTGTGCGTCCAACACGTCGACCGCGCTCGCCCGACCGGAGGCGATTCGCCGGCCGACTTCGGCTGCGCCGAGCGCGCACAGGTCCCGGTCCTCCACGAGCTGCACCATATGTGCCGCGCCCCTTCCCGGTCGTTGGCTGTACCGCCTGTACCGGCCCGGTGATGTCGGGTGTGGTCCCGGGTGATGACAGCCGACGTCGCCTGGACTCATCGGTCGTCCGGCCGCGACAATGGAGCTCCCTCGCGCCGGGCGGGAGGGAGCTGGCTGAGAGGAATCCAGGCGTGTCCGACAGCCGCGGTGAGTCGCAACGGGGTCGGAACGGTGTTGCGACCGACCGTGGCCTGCCGCTGCTGCACGCCGACTGCGGGAACTGTTTCGGTTTGTGCTGCGTGGCGCTGTCGTTCCAG
>JBBQJM010000312.1:0-5505 GCA_038325895.1 Mycobacteriales bacterium | reverse complement strand
ACGAACCGGCGTCGACAGGCAGCCCACCGGTCATTTTCACGCCTACGAGGCGTCACCGGAAGGGACAGGGAGACTGATCCGAAAGGCTCCCTGTCCCGAAATGGCTCCCTGATCCGAAAGCGGGCTCAGCAGCCGGGTGGGATCCCGCCGTCCTCGAGCGTCCGCAATGCGGTCATCGCGTCCTGCACGGAGGCGACCTTGACCAATTGCAGTCCGTCAGGGACCTGGGTGATGGCTTCGGCGCAATTGTCCGCGGGCACCAGGAAAACGGTCGCGCCGGCGTCCCGCGCGGTGATCAATTTCAGCAGCACGCCGCCGATCGGCCCGACGCTGCCGTCGCCGTTGATCGTTCCGGTGCCGGCAATGAACCGACCGTCGGTCAGATCACCCTCAGTGAGCTTGTCGATGATGCCGAGGGTAAACATCAGCCCGGCCGACGGTCCACCGATCCGCTCCAGCGCGATGGTGATGTCGAAGGGTGCGTGTGGCCGTTCCTGCGCCCCGATGCCGAGGTAGCCGGAGCTGCCGCCCTTGGGATTGGTGCCCAGCGTCACCTTTTCGGTGACCTGCTCCCCGTCGCGAAGCACGTTGATCGAGACCACCTGACCCGGGGTGGTGGTGGCCAGCGCCGCCTGCAGCGACGGGAAGTCGGTGATGGGTGTGCCGTCGAGGTCGACGATCTGATCCTGCGGCCGGAGGATGCCCGAACTGGGTGAGCCGTCCTGAATCTCCCCGACGAACACGATGTTCGGGTAGTCGAGATAGCGCAGGGCGGCGATCTCGGCCGAGGACTGCGAGTCGCGGAAAGCCTGGGCGTCCTGCTCCTGGACCTGTTCGACGGTCTTGTCGGGCGGGAAGTAGTCCTCTCGCGGTGCGAGCGCGTACCGCCCGCTCGTCCACAGGCCCAGCGCCTCGAACAGGGGCACCCCGTCGGTGATCGAGATGGTCGTCATGTTGAGTTGGCCACCCGGCGGGGGCGATTCGTCGACGGAGGGCGGGATGCCGTCGCCGGTGAAGGTGATCACCTCGGTGCCGTCGACGTCGCCGAGCGTGTCGTAGGTCACTCCCGGCCCGATCGCCACGTAGGGGATCGGAACCGCGGCGCCGGCCGCGACGAGCGTCGCGGTCAACACGGACCCGACGACGACCGTGCGCCCGCGCACGGTCAGCCGGGAGAACCAGGACATGGATCACGAGAGTAGGCGGTGCAGGCGTGAATTCCGGATGTAGCCGCGCTGTCCCGCGGCGGTCGGCCTCCTGCCGGCATGTGGAACGTCCGCCATCGGGGTTTCGCCGGTAGCGATCAGTTGGGGATCAGGGTCGGGATCAGGGTGGCGCCAGGACTGTTCGGGACACTGAACGTCACACAACTTCAGTACCGTAGGCGGTATGACGAATCTGCCATTCGGCTTCTCCCCCCCCGGTGACGACGATCCCGACGGTTCCAAGCCGGGCCAGAATCCGGGTGCCGGTGGATTCGATCTCAACCAGATCGGATCGATGCTGTCCCAACTAGGACAGATGATGTCCCAGGCCGGAACCTCCGGGTCATCAGGGCCGGTCAACTACGACTTGGCCCGTCAGTTGGCCACCTCCCAGGTGCCCGCCTCGCACCCCGCGTCGTCCGTCGACGTCGCCCAGGTGAGCGAGGCCGTGGCTCTGGCGGAGGTGTGGCTGGACGGCGCAACCGCCCTGCCCGCCGGGGTCCGCACGTCGACAGCGTGGACGCCTCGGCAGTGGATCGACGCCACCATGCCAACCTGGGAGAAGCTCTGCTCCCCGATCGCCGAGCAGGTCTCCAGGGCCTGGGTGGACGGTCTGCCCGAGCAGACAAAGGCGCAGGCGGGCCCGCTGCTGGCGATGATGGGTTCGATGGGCGGCATGGCTTTCGGGTCGCAACTCGGCCAGGGACTGGCGCAGTTGGCCACCGAAGTGCTGACCTCGACCGACGTCGGGTTGCCGCTCGGACCGGAAGGCACCGCCGCGCTGCTGCCCCGGTCGATCGCCGAGTTCGGCTCCGGTCTCGACCTGCCCGAGGATCAGGTCCGGCTCTACCTGGCGACCAGGGAGGCCGCTCACCACCGGCTCTATGCGGGCGTGCCGTGGCTGCGCGACCGCGTGATCTCGCTGATCTCCGACTACGCCGGGGCGATCTCCGTCGACTTCTCCGCTGTCGAGCAGCTGGCGTCCTCGATCGATCCCTCCGACCCGGCCAGCATCGAGGCGTTGCTGGGTCAGGGGATGTTCGAGCCGACCATCACCCCCGGCCAGCAGGTCGCGATGGAGCAGCTGGAAACGTTGCTGGCGCTCGTCGAGGGCTGGGTGGACACCGTCGTCGCCGAGGCGGTCGGCGATCGGCTGCCCGGTGCACCGGCTTTGCGGGAGACCCTTCGCCGGCGCCGCGCCTCCGGAGGGCCCGCCGAGCAGACCTTCGCCACGCTGATCGGCCTGGAACTGCGGCCGCGTCGCTTGCGAGCAGCCGCAGAACTGTGGACCGCGGTCGGCGCGTCCCGTGGGACCGACGGGCGCGACGCTTTGTGGGCAGATCCCGGCCTGCTCCCGACTCCGACGGACCTGGGCGATCCGACCGGTTTCGTCGACCGGGATAAGAAGTTCGCGGAATTGCTCGCCGGGCTCGATGACCTGGACACCTCGATCTTCGAGGAGCCCGCAGCGTCATCAAAGCCCTCAGCGTCATCAGAGCCCTCAGCGTCATCAGAGCCCTCAGCGGACAGCTCCGCCCCGAGCGACGTCGAGCCGCCGGCAGCATCGGACGGGCCCGACGACAGCGAGGGACCGCAGGCTCCGCGCCCGGTGTAGCCCCAACCGGCCCCCCACCGGCAGCGCGGCGACAGGACGTCACACAGCGCTGGACGGGCTCCACAGGTTGATGCCGGTATCCACGGCGTGACCTTCGATCGCCGTGAGTTCGTCGGCGTCGAACTCCAGGTTCCGGACGGTCGCGAGGTTGTCCTCGAGCTGTGTGACCGACGACGCGCCGACCAGTACAGAGGTGACCCGTGGATCGCGCAGCGCCCAGGCGAGCGCGAGCTGCGCGAGCGTCTGCCCGCGGCCCTTGGCCAGCGCGTTCAGCGCTTGGATGTGGGTCAACGCCTCTTCGGTCAGCAGGCTCGTCGACAGCGACCCACCCTTGGACGCCCGGGAGTCGGCGGGAACTCCGTCCAGGTAGCGGTCCGTCAGCATGCCCTGGGCGAGGGGCGAAAAGGCGATACAGCCGACGCCCAACTTGCCAAGGGTGTCGAGCAGCCCGTCCTCGACCCAGCGGTTGAGCATCGAGTACGACGGCTGGTGGATCAGCAGTGGTGTGCCCAGATCGGCCAGGATCGCCGCTGCGCGTTCCGTGCGTTCCGGCGAGTACGACGAGATGCCGGCGTGCAGCGCACGGCCGGAGGTGACCGCGGTGTGCAGCGCCCCCATGGTCTCCTCGAGCGGGGTCTCCGGGTCGGCACGGTGCGAGTAGAAGATGTCGACGTAATCCACCCCCATCCGCTTCAGCGATGCGTCGAGAGAGGCGAGCAAGTACTTGCGGGACCCCCAGTCGCCGTACGGACCTGGCCACATGTCGTAGCCGGCCTTGGTGGAGATCACCAGTTCGTCGCGGTACGGCCGGAAGTCCTCGGCCATCAGCCGGCCGAAGTTGATCTCCGCGGAGCCGTAGGGCGGGCCGTAGTTGTTGGCCAGATCGAAGTGGGTGACGCCGAGGTCGAAAGCCCGGCGCAGCACCGCACGTTGGCGGTCCAACGGATCCACGTCGCCGAAGTTCTGCCACAGGCCAAGGGATATCGCCGGCAGGTGCAAACCGCTGTGGCCGACCCTCCGGTACGGCAGATGTTCGTACCGGTCGTCGGCTGCGAGATAGGTCATCGCGACAGTTTGGCATCCACCGCAACCCGAGCCATCGGGGTCCTGAGGGTGCGCCCCGCACAGGTGTCCCGGGGGGCGGTGCACAACTGAGCGGGCACTGAGCGGGCCCTGAGCGGGCGCTGTGCCCGCGACACCCTGCCTGCTACCAGGAGCCGAATCCGCGGTGTACGCCTCGCTGACCGGTACGGTGAGCGCTGTTGTCGCTCCTGGCGGATCCAGGTGCGCGCCGCGCAACGGGTGCATCGTCCTTCCGGGACGTCACTCCCTGACGAAAGGAACGAGCGATGGCCGAGACTTACAACGGGTACTGCGTGAAATGTAAGGAAAAGCGGGACTTCGAGGGCGAGGTCGCCGAGACCAACGGCCGGCGGATGGCCAAAGGCACCTGCCCGGTCTGCGGCACCAAGATGAACAGGATCCTCGGCAAGGCCTGATTCGCTCGCCGAAAATGTGGATAACTCGGGGTCACCCCCGTCGATGAGGCAGGCTGCTCGTCGGGGGTGACCACCATGGCCCAGAGCACCACCGTCGGCAGTATTGACCTCACCCGGCGGTACGGCCTGCTGCACGGCATCCGGCTGATCGCGCGTGACCGCGACTCCATCCAGATCGGGACCGATGCGCCGCGAACCGTCGTACTACGTCACGCGCCGACCGAATCCCTCAGCCTGCTCCGTCAGCTGGACGGGCGACGGGCGGCGGGGCAAGTCATCAGCGATCACGACGGTGACCCGCTCGTCTGGCACGGCCTGCTGGCGCGGCTGTTGGCTCTCGATCTGCTGGTCGACGCTGGCCCCGGCGATCGCGGGCCGGCTACCGACACCCAAACCGACGGCCGTGGGCAGGCATCGCCGCGCAAGACCGGCGGCCGGCTGGACACCGAACGCAGCGCTCTCGCCCATCGGTACGGCGCTCGATCCGCCGAACGGATTCTGCAGGCCCGGGACGATGCAGTGGTCGTCATCCGGGGCAGCTCGACCCCTGCCATCGCCATCGCCGTAGGCTTGGCCTCCGCGGGGGTGGGGCACGTCCACCATCAGGCTGATCGACCCGCCGGGCGGGGCCCACTGCGGGCACAGTCGTCCGCCCTGGGGTCCACCCAGTTGGCCCCGTCGTCCGCCCTGCGGGACGGCACCGATGTCGCCGCTCAGCTGCGCCGGGTGTCCCCGAGCATCAGAGTCCACGCACCCGCTGCCCATCAGTGTCCGGACGTCGTCGTGCTGGCCGGCCGCACCATCCCGGACCTGGGCCTCGCCGCGTCGCTGTCCCGCGACGGGATCGCCCACCTCGCCGTGCGGGCCGGCGCAGTCCGCGCCGTCGTGGGCCCGTTGGTGCTGCCGGGCCGATCGAGTTGTCTGTCCTGCGCCCACCGGTACCGCACCGAGGCGGATCCGGGGTGGCCCGCCGTAGCCAGGACACTCGCCGAACACCCGGCCGACGCCCCCGCATTTCTCGACGCGGCTGTCGCGGCTCTCGCGGTTGGACAGGTCCTCGACCATCTGGACGGAGCCACCCGCCCGGCCAGTATCGGCGGCACGCTCGAATGGGCGTCAGGAGACGTCGGCCCGCGCCGCAGGACGTGGCCGCTGCACCCGGACTGCGGCTGCCACGGGTGATCCG
>JBBQJM010000311.1:0-5511 GCA_038325895.1 Mycobacteriales bacterium | reverse complement strand
GGGACGGCTGCGCTACCGACGCCGGCTCGACCTGCGCCTGCTCGACCGACGCCTGCTCGACCGACGCCTGCTCGACCGACGCCTGCTCGACCGACGCCTGCTCGACCGGATCGCCGGCGGCAGGCTCGACCGGTCCATCGGCGATCGGCTCGGGAGCGGGCTCATCCGGGCTCATCCGGCAGCGGGCTCCACTGGAAGGCTCACCAGGTCGGCGTCCGCCAGACAGTCGGAGTCTTCGGCCGCGGCCGCGCAGTTCTCCGCTGCCAGCCGGGCGCCGATAGCCTCGCCGACCTCAGCCAGCACATCGAGCTGAGCCGGGGTGAGCAGGTCGATCACGTAGTTCCGCACCGCTTCGACATGGCCTGGAGCGGCTCGCTCGATCGTGCCCAACCCGTGCGGGGTGATCGCCACCATCAGCCCGCGTCCGTCCGTGATACAGCCGCGCCGCTCCACCAATCCCCTGGCCACCATGCGTTTCAGGTGGTGGGAGAGCCGGCTCTTTTCCCATCCGGTCGCCCGCCCGAGTTCTCCGGCACGCAGCACTCCCGAGGGCGTCTCGGACAGCACGACCAGCACCTCGTAGTCGGCCGTGGACAATGCCGAATCGCGGAGCAGTTGCCGGTTCAGCGCGGCCGCCAGGGGGCCGCCGAGTTGATGCATCGCCCGCCAGGCCCGGGATTCGGAAGGAGTCAGCCAGTGCGGCTCGGGGGTCACGCGCGTTTCGGACATAACGACCAGTCTAGCCCGGACGGTTGATGCGTCATCGGTTCGATCGGTCGGTCACCCGTACAGTCCCCCACCACGGACGTCACCCCTCGTCCGGTCTCATCTGCGGTTCGAAGACGGGGACGTCACCCACGATGGGGTTCGTCCGGCGCGACGGGGCAAGGTATTTCGTCGTCAGGTTGACCAGGGTGGCGAGCCGGTTGCGGTTGCCCAGCAACATCACGATGTGCACGAAAAGCCACGCCAGCCAGGCGAGCGATCCGGTCAGCTTCAGCGACTTGCCCTTGATCAGCGCGATGTCGGCGATCGCCGCCCGGCGGCCGACCGTCGCCATGGTGCCCTTGTCGCGATAGTGGAACACGTGGGTCGGACGGCCGGCGGCCAGCGCCGCGATCTGCTTGCCGGCGTGCTTTCCACCCTGCAGGGCGGGCTGCGCCAGCTGGGGCAGCGGGTTCGGGTAGAGCGCGACGTCACCGATGGCGAAGATGTTCTTGAAGCCGGTCACCCGCAGGTCACCCTCCACGGTGATCCGACCACCGCGTCCCTGCGGCAGCCCCCAGTTGCCGACGACCCGAGGCACGGCGACGCCCGCCGCCCAGATGACCACGCCGGCCTTGACGAACTCCCCGTCGCCGAGCAGCACGCCGTCCTCGCTGACCTCGGACACCGATGTGTTCAACCGGAGCTCCACGCCGCGCTCGCGCAGGGCGCGTGCCGCGTACTCGCGTAGCGACGGCGCGAACGGCCCCAGCACCGTGTCGGACATCTCGACCAGCACGATGTGGGTGCGGCGCGGATCCAGTTCGGGGTAGATCGCGGCCATCGAATCGTTGCGGAGCTCGGCCAGCGCGCCGGCCATCTCCACCCCGGTCGGTCCCGCGCCGACCACCACGAGCGCGAGGTCCTCGTTCGAGTTGGAGGCCGCGGCGTGCTCGAGATTCGTGAAGATCTCGTCGCGCAGTTTCAGCGCCTGGGCGCGGGTGTAGATCGCCCGGGAGTTCCCCTCGGCACCCTTGGTGCCGAAGTAGTTCGTGGTCGCTCCGGACGCGATGACCAGGTAGTCGTAGTGCAGGGTGCCGCCCTCGGCGAAGCTGAGGATCTGGGCGTTCGGATCGATCCCGACGACATCCCCCTGCCGGAAGCTGACGTTCTTCTGCGACATCCGGGTGGCCCGCAGGAAGAACGTCACGTCGCCGGGGTTCAGGCCGGCAGTGGCGACCTGATAGAGCAACGGCTGAAAGGCGTTATAGGTGTGCCGATCGACCAGCGTGATGTCCACGTCGGACTTCGCCAGGGCCCGGACGGCGGTCAGGCCGCCGAAGCCACCACCCAGCACGACCACATGCGGGCGTTGACGGGCGGACGCTGGACGAACGGCCGTGTTCGGTTCGGTCATGGTGCTTCCCTCGTGATGAACGCGGACGGTGGTCTTCTGTCATTGCTGACTCGATCGTGGGACTCGATCGTTGGGGCCACTGGATGGATGACTGTACCGGCGCCCCGGCCACGAACCGCAGTACCCCGTGCCCGATGATCTCAACCTGGAATCACGGTGGGCGAACGGTCTCGACGGCTATCGCGTAGACGCCGACCAGGATCATGTCGAGGACGATCGACACGCCCTGCCAGAACGCCCATGACGACGCCGGTCCCATCCCCGTGTCGTCCACTCCGACGGCGGCCAGCAGGATCGCGATGCCGCTGACGATGGTCAGCCCGGCGAACACCCACGAAACGAGTCGCCAGGCCGGGGCCGCGAACCACAGTGCCGTGACGATTCCCAGCGGTAACGCCACCATGGCCGGGATGGCCCCCGCCATGTGCACCTTGGCCTGCGTCGACATCTGCGGGCCGCCTTCATCGGTGCGGACGAAAGCCATGAGCAGACTGCCGGCGTAACCCACCGCGAGCAGCCAGCGCGCCGGGCCTGGCACCGGCCGGTACCGCAGCAGCAACAGCGGGGCGGAGGCCAGCACGACCACCCACACCGTGAACAGCCAGCCGTGCGGTCCGACGCCGTATTGGGAGACCGAGATCTCCGGCGGGAACGGGTCGTCGGCGACGACCTGCACCACCACCCACAGCACCCAGGCGAGCACCGCGCAGGCTCGACCGGCGACCTTCCAGGCCTGCATCGGCTCAGGCGTCAAGCTGTCGGCGGCGGTGGCGGGGCCACGTGGTCGAGCTGGGCGACGATCGCCCGAACCCGGTCGTCGAGCCGGCTGACGTCGCTGGCCATCGCGTCGACCTCGGTCCGCGATGTCAACGGCTCCCGCAGGCGCTGACGCAATGCCTCGTGCAGATCGGCGGCCCGGGTGAAATGCTCGACGATGTCCTCCCGGCCGGTGGCCTCCACTCGCGGTTCCAGCGCCTCCAGCGTCGGACCGAGCTCGTCGAGCCGTTCTGCCAGCCCGTGGGCGAGGTCCGTCAGCGCCTCCGCATCGTGCGGTGCCCGTCGGCGGCGCACCCTCATCCGTCCGACGATCCCGGCCGCGATCAGAAGGATGATCGCGCCGATCAGCACGATCGACCAGGGGAACGGTTTCTCGGTCGCCACATCGGTGTAGGCGCGCACCGCTGCCGGTGGGTCGGCGGCCTCGGCGGCCGCTGCCCTGGCGTCCTCGTCCGCGGCGGTGGACACAGTGTTGGAGCGCGAACCGATGGCGTCGGGAGAGAGCACCAGCACCGTGCCGCCGGACTGGACCTGGACGGCGCCAGCGATGTCCATCGCCTGCTGGGTGGTCAGCGAACTCGCCACCGAGACCACCGACAGCCCCAGCCCGTCCGCGCGTGACTCCGAGATCGCTTCTGCCAGGCCGGTTGTCGCGCCCGATTCGCCGATCACGGTAACGTGGTCGTCACCCAGGTCGGCCACGGCGGCGTCGATATCGACCCCGCCGATCACCTCGCCGCGGGCGGCCATCGGGACGACCGTGCTGGCGTGCGACGTCACACCGCCGGTGTCCGCCGACGCGGGTCCGGCGAGCAGGACGGAGGCGATCACCGCGGCTCCGGCCACGATCGCCCGGGCGCGTGCTGTCATGGTGTTCGCCACGCTACCCCGGTGTGGACAGTGAGCTGTGCCCCGCTGACGTCACCTGACGAGAGTGATGGCCACCCCGGACAGTGGCGCGCCGGCCAGTCGCGCATCGCTGGTGACCAGCGGCGCGGAGAGCAGTTCCGCGCAGGCAACGTAGAAGGCGTCGCTCATCCGAAGCGCCCTGCGCAACGCCCACGCACGCGAGTGCAGGGGAGAATGCCCCACCAACGACATCGGCATCTCGACCACATCGCGGATCGCGGCGTCCGCATCGTGGGTATGAAGATCCCCGGCTCGCTCCAGTCTCGCGAGCGCTGAAGAGGTTTCCGCCAGCAGCAGTTCGGGAGCCGCGACGCCTTGTCCTCGCAGCGCATCTCCGACGCGGGAGGCATTGGGACGCAACAGAATCAGGTCCAACAATGCCGACGCGTCGATGACGATCATCTGGCGAGGTCGGATCGGACCTCGTCCAGCGCATCAAGCGGATCGGAGTTGACGGCGGGCCCTTGACGATCGGCAAACCGCGCGAGCCAGTCCTCGATCGACGGTCGGGACATTGCCGAGGTAAGAATCCCTGCGGCCAGCGCCGACATTGTGGTGCCGTCGCGTTCCGCGCGTCGACGCAGTTCGGCATGAACATCGTCAGGAAGGTTCTTGATCTGCAGCATGCTCACAGAATGAGGATAGCATGCTGCGTGCATGCCAACTCTGCGAATCAACCGTGGGAGAGATCTGTCCACGACGGCCAGTTTCCGGCAGCGGTGCTGGTGGAGCGGGCGGCCAGCATTCCCCGGACGATCGAGCGGGTGACGACATCGGCTGCCGCGGTCAGGATCTCGTGAAACTCCAACGGGTCCGGTTCCTTCCCGGCCGGTTCCGATCCCGGTCCTGATCCCCCGGTCGAGACTCCGAACACCAGATCGCCGTCGAACATGGTGTGCACGGGATTGACGGCCCTGGCCATCCCGTCGTGCGCGACCGCGGCCATCCTGGCGCACCGGCTCTTGGTCAGCCGGGCGCTGGTCGCCACCACTGCAAGCGTGGTGTGCTGGATCGGATTGTCCCCGTCGAACGCGAAAACGGGCCGGTCCGGTCGCCGGTAGACGGCCTCGTTGAGGGCGGCCAGCCGGTCGGCCGCGACGGCCGAGGGGCGCGGGCCGTCGACGGCGAGAAGGTGTCGGGCACCCAGCAGTTCGCCGTTGCCGGGGTCGATCGGTGAACCCGCGGCGTTGCACACCACCAGCGCCGCCACCACGACGCCATTGGCCAGTGTGACGGACGCCTGTCCCAGGCCACTTCTCAGGTTGCCGGCGACTGCGCCGCACCCGGCTCCGATCGATCCGGATTCCAGGTTCGCCGCGTCCGCGTCCAGCGCCGCCTGCAACGCCGATCTGCCGAACTGCGCCGTCGGACGGGCACGGAATTCGCCGCCGCGACCCAGGTCGAACAGCGCCGCACCGGGCACGATCGGCACCAACTCCCCGGGCTGCGCCCCGACCGCGAGGCCGATCCCACGCTTCTCGAGTGCCAGCATCACCCCGGTGCAGGCTGCCAGGCCATACGCGCTGCCGCCGGTGAGCACCAGCGCATGAATGGACTCCACCGCCGCCGACGGGTCCAGCAGGTCCGTCTCGTGGGTGGCCGGGCCACCGCCGCGCAAGTCGACGCTCGCCGTCATGCCGCCATCGGGGGCGAGCACGACGGTCGTGCCGGTGAGGTACCCGTCACCGGTCGCGGTGTGGTGA
>JBBQJM010000310.1:0-5537 GCA_038325895.1 Mycobacteriales bacterium | reverse complement strand
ACAATGCCAAGAGTTGGATTCGGCGAGGTATCGATCTCAACGCGCCACTCGTAGCGACTGCCTGAAGTTAGCTTCAGTCCGGGTCCAAGGTTGACCACCAACGGCATCATCTGCGGTGTGCCGGGAGGCAGACCCGGAGGTCGGCCCGCTTCAATGACACCGTCGAATCTGATGGGCCCCAGTCCATCAGGTCCATCAACATCGATCACCTTCCCGTCACCGTCTACGAGTGAGCCAGTCAAGTTGAATTTCTGGTTCGCTTCATTCCAGTCGACCCAGATCATCGCGATGAGCGCGGCCGGCGGCGTGGGTGTGGCGGTGACCGTCCAACCAATGCCTAGCGCATGAACTTTGCCCGTGGGGTCGGCCTGTGCCGAGTCGGCGAGTAGGAGATGGACCCTCATCCGTTCGCGCGGGTCGATACCAGTCGGCTGTATGACACCGTCATGTCCAACTGATTCGGCCGGCCGGCCGCCCACGTATGGACCGCGGGTGAGGTGACCGTTCGCCCGCCGCCCTCGATACGTATGCGGTGATCGCGGACGATCTCCGCAGGCTCGCCGGCAGCGAAGGCCGTGTCGAACTCGGCTTCCGTCATTTCGTCAAAGTCGTCGGCTGCCATGGCTACATGATCCTCCATCATCGTGAACTTGGCATCGCGGTCCGCAGGCGCCAGTCGCCTTCCGAACCATGGACAGGCTGGACGACGAGCTTGATACGACGACCCCGGACGGTGCGGCCAATTACCAGCAACCGCAGGCCTTGTTCGTCGCTGTGATCCCATTTGGCCTGGTCATAGTTGTCCAGAGCCTCTCGTACCTCGTCAGGAGACACGCCATGCTTGCTCTGGATCTTCGTGGCTACAGCCGGGCTGATCTCCAACGCTGCGAAGTGAAACCTCGACACTAAGACAGATTGCCAGAGACAGCGAGCAGGGTGGGGACGAACACACCTCTTTGACCCGTTCACGAGCCGAACTCCCGACAGACGGCCCCCTAGTCTAGTCGGCGCCATGATCCCCTCGCAAGGCGGCCCGAACCGACCTCATGTGGCCGCTGGACTTCAAGTTCGGTCACAAATCTGGTCACAAACCCGGAAAACCAACAGCCCCCAGACCGAGTCTGGGGGCTGTTTGTCCTGGTAGCGGGGGCAGGATTCGAACCTGCGACCTCTGGGTTATGAGCCCAGCGAGCTACCGAGCTGCTCCACCCCGCGTTGAAGGTGACACAAGTGTAACAAGCAAGCGACAGCGAATCCAAATCCTCGCTGGGACAACGGTTGTACCGGCCAGCGACGGGCCAGCGATCGGCGGAGGCAGCGTGGGCCGCCCCTGCCGATCACGGTCAGTCGCGCTACCCGCCGGCGGTCGGCTGGTCGCTACCTGCGGGCGCCGTTGCGGTTGCCGTTGCGCTTGCCGACAGGCTGCCACCGGCCAACTTGAGGTAGTCGTTCACGGCATTCTCGAGGTTCTGGCTGGCGGTGCCGATCGCCCCCAGATCACCCGACGCTTTTGCGGTGTCCAACGCCTTCGCCGCGGCGTCCATGGCCGCCAGCGCCGCGGCCTGGTCGGCCGGCGGTGGCGCCGCAGAGGACGTCGACGAGTTGGGCACCTGGGAAACCGTGGCACCGCTCGTCGGCAATGGCGTTCCGGTCCCGCTGTCGGTCACCGGCACCGGCGCGTTCTGGGCGGCTTGGGTCAGCGCCTGGGTGAGCGTCGTGCCGACCCCGACCCGTCCTCCGTACCACACGAGCACCCGGTTGAGCTGCGGGAACGAGGTGCTGGACGCCTGGCCCTGGATGTAGAACGGCTCGACGTACAACAGTCCGTCGTTGACCGGCAAGGTCAACAAGTTGCCGAAGATCACCCGGCTGCCACCTTGCTGGGTGGACAGCGTCACCAGGCTGCTGACCTCCTGGGTGGTCCGGAAGAGCTGTTGGACCTGGGTAGGGCCGGGGGTCTGTGTCGAGGTGGGTAGTCGGAGCACCGTCAGCTGTCCGTAGTCCGCCGGATCGGACGACGCAGCCACGTAGGCGCTCATGAACTCTCGCTGATAGCCGGTCAGCACGCTCGTCAGCTCGAACTTCGGCGAGTCGTTCTGCGGCAGCTTGACCTGCAGGTAGTACGGCGGCTGCGGGGCCTGGACGGCCTCACTGACGGTCGGGTCGTTGGGCACCTTCCAGAATCCGGAACTCTGGAAGAAGTCGACCGGGTCGTCCACGTGATACCGCACCAGCAGCGAGCGCTGGACTTCGAACAGATCCTGCGGGTAGCGGAAGTGCGCCTGCAGATCCGGCGAGACGTCGCTGGCCGGCTTCACCAGACCGGGGAACACACCCTCCCAGGCCCTGAGTACCGGATCGACCGGTGGATCCGGCTGCGTGGGATCCGCCGACTTGTTGGGCGTCTCGTACAGGGTCACGGTGCCGTCGTACGCATCGACCGTGGCCTTGACCGAGTTCCGGATGTAGGACACCTGGGCGTTCACCTGGCCCGCAGCGCCCCGTGCGGCCAGCGAGTTGTTGGTCGCATCGGACAGCGTCACCGCCTGGGCGTAGGGGTAGTTCGTCGCGGTGGTGTAGGCGTCCACGATCCAGACGATCCGCCCGTCGACCACCGCCGGATAGGCCTTGGTGTCGGTGGTCAGGAAGGGCGCGGCCTTCTGCACCCGTTGGATCGGATCGCGGTTGTACATGATCTTGGAGTTGGCGTTGATCTCCCCGGAGAACAGGAAGTTGGCCTCGCCGTACTCGGTCGCGAAGACCACGCGGGCGAACAGGTTCCCCACCGGGACGCCACCGGCGCCGGTGTAGGTGTAGCGCGTGCTCTCGGTGTCGTACTCCCTGGCCACCCCGGCATCGGCGCCGACGATCGCGTAGTCGGTGGTCAGCTGGCCGTAGTAGGTGCGCGGCTGCTGCACCGGGATCGGGTTGTCCTTCTTGTCGATGGCGGCGATGTCCGAGACCACGTAGTCCGGGTAGCCGTTGTCCACCGTGTTCGCCGGCGCGGCGATGAAACCGTCGCCGTGGGTGAACACCATGTGTTCGTTGATCCAGTTCTTCTGCGCGTCGTTGAGGCCGTCCGCATTCAGCTCGCGGACTGCGACGACGTAGTCCCGGGTCTTGCCGTTGACCGTGTACCGGTCCATCGCCAGCTGGTCCGGGAATCCGTAGAAGTTCCGCAGCTGCTGCTGCTGGGTGAAGGTCGGCGACAGCACGTTCGGGTCGAGCAAACGGGCGTTCGGCAGGGTGTTCTGATCGGAAATGATGTCCCTGGGATTGCCGACCAATTGGCCCGGGTAGTCGATGTAGTTGATCTGGTTGTCCTGGATGTTGTACGCCGCGCGGGTCGCGTCGATGTTCCGTGCGATGAACTCGGGCTCCCGGTTGATGCCGTTCGGGTTGACCACCACCTGCTGCAGCACCAGCGGCCAGACCCCGCCGATCAGCACGCTGGAGAGCACCAGCAACGCCAGCGCGATGGCCGGCAGCTTGATGGAACGGGTGAAGGCGCCGACCACAAAGCCCACGGCGCAGATCACCGCGATGCACATCAAGATGATCTTGGCCGGCAGCACCGCGTTGATATCGGTGTAGGACGCGCCGGTGAAGGTGCCGCCCCGGTTGGAGAACAGCAGGTCGTAGCGGTCGTACCAGTACTGCACCGCCTTGAGCAGGACGAAAGCGGCGACCAGCAGGGAGAGCTGCAGCGTGGCCTGCGAGGTGATCTTGCGTCCCGGACCGGACAGCCGAATGCCGCCGAAAAGGTACTGCACGACGGCGATGGCGATGAAACAGATGGCCAGGATGACGAACACCCAGCCGAGGACCAGCTGGATCATCGGCAAAGTGAAGACGTAGAAGCCGACGTCGTTGTGGAACTGGGGGTCTTCCGTACCGAACGCGCCGCCGTGCAGCCAGAGCTGGACGATCTCCCAGTCACCCTGTGCGGACAGGCCGGCGATGAGCGCGACGACACCAGAAATGCCCAGCGCGAAGAGCTTCGGGCGGGTGGTGACGATCGTCCGGTAGGGCGCGAGCGGATCGACCTCGTTGGTGGGCACGAACACCGGGCGTGACCGGTAGGCGACGATCAGGGCAACCAGTAACAGGCCGCCGGTAGCCAGCCCGGCCACCAGGAACATCCCGATGCGGCTGATGGCCTGGGTGGTGAAGACCTCGCGGAATCCGACCTCTCCGAACCACAACCAGTCGACATAGATTCCCACGAACTGGAACCACAGGATTGCCAGAACGGCCAGGCTGACCAGTGCGATCAGCACCCGCTTCGCGCGCTTGGACATGGTTGGCAAACCAACGGGGGGCCTGAGGGCCACGGATGGACTCCTTGCGTCGAGACGTCTGGCGCACCTGTCGGCGTGATGCTCTCTGGGCCACCGTGCCGGGTCGAAGGCAGGGCCGAAGGTGCGTCGCCCCGCTGAGTCAACTGTAGGCACACGCTGTTGGTTCCCCGTGCGGATGGGTCCCCGGACGCCGGATCGGCGCACGACTCCCGTCCGGCTCTCACCTGCCTGCCATCCAGGCCGACGCGCCAGGACCCGGCCGCGGGCCATGCAACGATCGTCGGATGAACACTCCGGACTGGTTGGAGGACCCCGATCTGGCGATCGCGGTGGCTGAGGTCGAGGAGTTTGCGGCCACGGCAGGCTGGGACGCTCCCCCGCAGTTGTTCGCGTTGGTGGACACCTCCGAACTGTTGGCGGCGCAACCCGCACTGGCCCCGACGCTCACCGAGACGACCCGATTCACCCCGATTGCCCAGGAATCGCTGCCCGAGGTGGAGCTGTCGCAGGCGTTGTCGCAGATCTCGTGGCCGCCGGAAGTGGCCGGCTGCGTGCTGGTGCAGGAGATCGTCGTGCTGCCGCCGGAGGCCGGAGCGTCATTGTCGGCGGATCCGGAGACGGCGGCCGACGAGGCCGCGGGCCACCCGGACCGCGCCGAGGCGCGGCTGGCGGCCGGGGTGCTGCGGGACGCGAAGGGCGGAGCCTGCCTGCTGCGGTTGCGCGGCGAACACGACGACGCAGCGCTGCGCGGTGCCGACCTGGCGCCGAACCTGCTCAAGGCCCTGCGACGGACCTTCGAGGACTGAAAGGGCTCCCTGTCCCGAACTGGCTCCCTGACCGGAAAATCCAACTGAACGCGGGCAGAGCGAGGTGACCCGGTGTTTTTTTGCCGGGTCGGGTTCGATTGGTGTTTGGTTAGGCCGCGGTGGTGAGGGTGACGGTGTAGCCGAGCGCTTCGAGTTGTCGGACGTGGTTGCGGGTGCGGCGTTCGGTGTCGATGCGCCGGGTGTGGTAGTCGGCGCCGAGGTCGTGGTAGCGCAGGCCCGGGTGGGACAGGAGCTGCCAGATGATCACCAGGATCGAGCGGGCGACCGCGACGAGGGCCTTGAGTTTGCCGCGGCGTTTGATGATGCGCCGGTATCGTTCGCCCAGGAAGGTGTTGGTTTTGCCGGCGCCGGCGGCGGCGTCGCCCAGGACGGCCCGCAGGTACCGGTTGCCTTTGCCGGTCTTGCCGGC
>JBBQJM010000309.1:0-5575 GCA_038325895.1 Mycobacteriales bacterium | reverse complement strand
CGACGGTGGGAAAGTTGTTGAAGGCCAACGGGTACAGCCTGCAGGCGAACGCCAAGACGATCGAAGGCAACCAGCACGTCGACCGGGACGCGCAGTTCGGGTATCTCAACGATCAGGCCACCGCGTTCGGTGTCACCGGTGACCCGGTGATCAGCGTCGACACGAAGAAGAAAGAACTGATCGGGAACTTCACTGCCAGTGGCCGGGAGTGGGAACCGGTGGGTGAACCCACGAAAACGAGTGTGCATGACTTCATCGACAAGCAGCTGGGGAAGGTCGCCCCGTACGGGGTGTATGACATCGCCGCCAACGCCGGGTGGGTGAACGTGGGCACCGACGCCGACACCGGTCAGTTCGCAGTTGAGTCGATCCGCCGGTGGTGGAACACCATCGGCGCCGACGCTTATCCGTCCGCGACCAGGGTGCTGATCACCGCCGACTCGGGTGGGTCCAACGGGTCCCGGTTACGGTTGTGGAAGACCGAACTCGCCGCGCTGGCCACCGAGATTGGGTTGGCGATCACCGTGTGCCACCTCCCTCCGGGCACCAGCAAGTGGAACAAGATCGAGCACCGGTTGTTCTCCGCGATCAGCCGGAGCTGGCGCGCCCGGCCGCTGACATCACACGAGGTAGTCATAGAAACCATCAGGGCCACAACAACAACGACGGGGCTCACGGTCAAGGCCGAACTCGACCTCGGCACCTACGAGAAGGGCATCAAGATCAGCGCCCAACAAATCAGGGACCTTGAGGACAGCCAACTCCACCGCCACGAGTTCCACGGCGACTGGAATTACACGATGCACCCCGCGACACGCCCGAACACACCCAGCTAAATCAAACGCGGGCCCTAAGAGACCGGGAGCGGATAGATGGTGGATCGTTTGGGTGCACGCCGGGGAAGTTTGCCGATCCCGGACCGGCAGCATCTGGGTTTGGTGACGTATGACGCGAAGGATCCGGACACGAAGTTTCCGCCGATCGAGCCGCTGCTCCCGCCGGAGGGTGCGCCGAATGTGCTGATTGTGCTGCTCGACGATGTGGGTTACGGCGCCGGCAGTGTGTTCGGCGGCCCAGCGCAGATGCCCACCGCGGAACGGCTGCAAGGCAACGGGTTGACCTACAACCGGTTCCACACCACAGCATTGTGCGCACCGACCAGGGCGGCGCTGCTCAGCGGGCGGAACCACCATTCCGTTGGCATGGGGGGTATCACCGAAACCGCGACCTCAGCGCCGGGTAACAGTGGGGTGCGGGCCAACACCAACGCCGCGTTGCCGATGACTTTGAAACTGAACGGGTATTCGACCGCCCAGTTCGGCAAATGCCACGAGGTGCCGCCGTGGCAGACGTCACCGATCGGGCCGTTCGACTCCTGGCCCTCCGGCGGCGGCGGGTTCGAGTACTTCTACGGGTTCATCGGCGGGGAGAACAACCAGTACTACCCGGCGCTGTACGAGGGCACCACCCCGATCGAACCGGAGAAAACCCCGGAGGAGGGCTACCACCTCACCGAGGGCCTGGCCGACCATGCGATCGACTGGATCCGCACCCAGAAGGCGCTGGCCCCGGACAAGCCGTTCTTCGCCTACTTCGCCCCCGGCGCCACCCACGCACCGCACCATGTCCCCCTGGAATGGGCGGACAAGTACGCCGGTCAGTTCACCGGCGGTTGGGACGCGCAGCGGGAGAAGATCTTCACCCGGCAGAAGGCCCTGGGGTGGTGCCGCAGGACGCCGAACTGACACCCCGACCCGCGGCGATCCCCTCCTGGGACGAGATGGACGAAACGTTGAAACCGGTGCTGGAACGGCAGATGGAGGTCTACGCCGGGTTCCTGGAGCACACCGACTTCCACGTCGGCCGGATCATCGACACCCTGGAAACTATTGGGGCCCTGGAGAACACCCTGGTCTACTACATCATCGGTGACAACGGGGCCTCCGCCGAATGCACCGTGCACGGGGCGTTCAACGAAATGGCCAACTTCAACGGGCAGTCGGCCATCGAGACCCCGGAATTCATGGCGTCGATCAAGGACAAGCTCGGCACGGTGGACGCCTACAACCATTACTCCGTCGGCTGGGCGTGGGCGATGTGCACCCCGTATCAGTGGACCAAGCAGGTCGCCTCCCACTGGGGCGGCACCCGGAACGGCACCATCGTGCACTGGCCCACCGGCATCAACAGCGAACCCGGAGTCCGGTCCCAGTTCTGTCACGTCATCGACGTCGCACCCACAATTCTCGAGGCCGCCGGTTTGCCGCACCCGGACTTCGTGAACGGGGTGGGTCAGGCGCCGATCGAGGGCACCAGCATGATCTACACCTTCGAAGACCCGGACGCACCGGAACGGCACGACCTGCAGTACTTCGAAATGTTCGGCAACCGCGGCATCTACTTCCGGGGCTGGAGCGCGGTCACCCGGCACAGCACCCCCTGGCTGCCCAGCGAGGTGCTACCAGCATTGGACGATGACATCTGGGAGCTCTACGACGGCAAGAACGATTGGTCCCAGGCCCGGGACCTGTCCGCCGAACAACCGGATCGGCTCGCGAAACTGCAACGGCTGTGGCTGATCGAGGCGGTGAAATACAATGTGCTGCCCATCGACGACCGGCGGTTCGAACGACTGAACGCGACGATCGCCGGCCGCCCGCAGCTGATCACCGGAACCACCCAGGTGCTCTTCCCCGGGATGAAGCGACTGAGCGAGGGCAGCGTGCTCGACATCAAGAACCGGTCCTTCAGCGTGACCGCTTCCATCGACGGTGCCGCCACCGGCCCGACGAACGGGGTGATCATCGCGCAGGGCGGCCGGTTCGGCGGCTGGGCCCTGTTCTTCGCCGACGGCAAGGCCCGGTTCGTGTACAACCTGCTGGGCATGCAGGAATTCGTCGTCGGGGCGACAGGGGTACTCGCGGCGGGTCACCACCAGGTCCGATCCGAATTCGCCTATGACGGCGGTGGTCTGGCCAAAGGCGGCACCGTCACCCTCTACTACGACGGCGTACGCGTCGGCGCAGGGCGGGTTGAGATGACCCAACCGCTGGTCTTCTCTGCGGACGAGACCACCGACATCGGGAACGACTACGGCATGCCGGTCAGTGCGGAATACGCCGGCGCCAGCAAGTTCAACGGCCGCATCGACGTCGTCCAAATCGACGTCGGTGATGACGACCAGTCACATCTCATCGACCCGGAACAGGTCGCGATGGTGGCCATTTCCCGGCAGTGACGACAGAGGGCACCCTGGGTCGAAGTTCCGGATCGACCGGGCGGTGGCCATGGGCTCAGCTCGGAACGCCCGGACATCATCGGCACTGAGGCCCGTCCCTTTCAGTGCGAACGCACTGGCCAAACTCTGGGCGATCTGCTGGATCTCGGCAGCCTGTTGGAACCTGCTATCCGGATCGCCTACCGGCCGCCAGAAGCGTCGAAGTTCTCGGCCCGGTGGGTCGGTGAGTCCCTGAACACCTGAGGTATCTCGATGCCGCGGTGGACGCGGGCATCCTCAGCATGGCAGCGCTCTACTGGAATGGGCAAGGGCGACGCGCCCTGTCACCCGCGCGCTTCGCGATCTCACAGGTGAGGCACCCGCCGAGTCGCTGCCCGAATTCGTGCACCGCGCGGCGCGTCAGCGATTGATTGATGCCGGTGGTGTTGACCCGATGCGCACGGCGCTTCGCCTCCGACTGATACACGGACGCGCATCATGACGGCCGTCATTCCCGGCCCAACCCTTGACAGCGTCATCAGAGCGGCCGTTTGCACTCTGTTCGGCGACCAGGACCGATCTGCTCACAGCGGCCGTCACCGCCCATGCACCGACGAGCGCCATCGAGGACCTGCTGCGACTACCTGGGCAGCGCTACCGCAGTCCCGCGGAGGTCGAAGCCCGCATTGGCTGATCCAGAGTGGACAATCCATTCACACGGCTGCAAATAGACATGGGCAGAATGCCTGCTGGCGCATCGGCCTGGTTCGCCGACCGCCGCCATCCCCTGCGCCGTCGCTCGGTGCCAACGGCCGCACCGCGGCGACACCGGCCGTGCGGGCAACGACGTCTGACTCAAATGCGCTGACTCCGACTGTTCGATCCCCGCTCTCGCAATCCACTTCTCCGGGAAACCGATCAGGTCGTGGTGACCGTGCCATCAATGACGAAATCCGCGCCAGTGATGTCTGCCAATCGGTCGAACGCCAGATCCGTTGCGGCCACTGTGCTTTCGTCGAATGCTGAACTGACCACTCCCGCAACGGGAGTGCCGGGAAGGCAGGATCGTCGACAGTGTCGACAAGTTCCTGCTCGATGAACGTCAGTTGATTGTCAGGTCCCCGGCCGCATGACACTGCGATGCTGAGGTGGGTGGCGCTGACCGTCATGCGAACACCGGCCGGAGCCGCAACGCCTCTTGGTGGTTTGCCCGGTTCATTCTTCGGCGCGGAGAGGACGGTAACGGTGGCCGACCGCAATCCGCGGGGCCGAGGCCTGCCATTTGATCGAAACCGGCCCGGCCATCCTCTCGGGAGATCGGGCGCGTACTTCGCAGGGCAACGGACGACTTGCCCTGAACAGGTTCGATCGTTTGCAGTGTTTTTGGAGGGAGTTCTGGTGTCTGCGATCGAGGTCGATGGAGTGGTCAAGAGCTACGACGACAGAGTCGTCGTCGATGGCGTGTCCTTCTCTGTGGAGGAAGGGGAGATCTTCGCAATCCTCGGGCCGAATGGAGCTGGAAAGACCACGACAGTGGAGTCGATCGCTGGTTTGCGCACGCCCCACTCGGGTCGGATACGAGTGTTCGGCTTCGATCCGGTCGAGGACAGAGCCCAGGTGCGGAGCCATCTGGGAGTTCAGCTCCAGGAGAGCAGGTTCCAGGATCGGGTGAAGGTGAAAGGGGTGGTGGAGACGTTCGCGGCCTTGTATCCGGATCCCATCGACGTCTCGAGCCTGCTCGAGCGTCTCGGGCTCAGCGACAAAGCCAACACCGGATACGCCCGTCTCTCCGGTGGTCAGCAGCAGCGTCTCTCGATCGCCGTCGCCCTGGTCGGACGACCCCGGGGCGTCATCCTCGATGAGCTCACCACGGGTCTGGACCCGCAGGCCCGCCGGGAGACCTGGGGCCTCGTGGAGGAATTGCGAGATACCGGGGTCACGATTCTCTGGGTGACACATTTCATGGAGGAGGCCGAGAGGCTGGCGGACCGCTTGGCCTTGATCGTGAACGCTTCGTGATGGGCCGCGCCCGTCCCGCCAAGCCAGTAGTCACATACGAAGGAACAGAACGCATCAACACTCCCGGTCCAGACCCGCAACGGCGCCGTGAAGACGGTCGTCTCCCGCAGCTGAGGCGGGCGACGTCGGCCGCTTCCCCCACGGGCCCACCGACCATTCCCGCTCAGGTCGGGCCGTCGTTGTCCGAGCTCCGGCCGGCGCACTGGCACCGCCCTCTCCTCGTCCTCGCCGCCATGATGGGCGTTCTGGTGATCCTCCACACCGCCGGCGTCCTCCTGGACTCGCGCGAGGTCACCAACGCCGGAGTGTGGCTCAAGCCGCTGAAGTTCAGCCTGTCCA
>JBBQJM010000308.1:0-5588 GCA_038325895.1 Mycobacteriales bacterium | reverse complement strand
AAAAGCACCAAAAGCCGCCCGTTTTGTCCGGTATAGCGAGCGTTTGATCAGCGCACCCTCGCCGCGCCGCGGCTTTGATCAGCGCACCGTCGCCGCGCCGCGGCTTTGATCAGCGCGCCGTCGCCGCGCCGCCACGGCTTCGCTGCTTGCCGGCACCAGCTCGCTGGGTCGTCCGGGTATCACTGCCGATTCGGTGCATCGTCGGGGCCCAGCTGCCGCAGGCCGTGACCGGGCGTCACGACCGCCGAAACCCGCTGATCCAATGCATCGAACGGCACAGAGTCCAGCACCTCGTCATCGAACACCACGGCGATCCGCTCGGGCAGCCCCGCTGGGCGCACAGCAGCGAGCAGGGCCAGGGTCCGGTCGTAGTGGCCGCCGCCCCGGCCGAGCCGGTGCCCGTCGGCGCCCACCGCCAGGGCCGGGACCAGCACGGTGTCGACCTCGCCGATCGCCGCGGCACCCAGTCGCGCACCGAGCGGTTCCGCGATGCCGAACGCACCGGTGCGCAGCGGCACGGGGTACTCGCACCAGTCCAGCGGTGCTGCTCCGGTGACGACCGGCACGAGCACCCGGGTTCCGGTCGCTACCAACGCGTCGAGGACAGCTGCGGTGAACGGCTCGGTGGGGAGTGGCAGGTACCCGGCGACCGCTGCGGTCCCCGACAACGTCGCTGTCAGCCGGTCAGCCACGGCATCCCGGGCGGCGGCTCGCTCCGTCCGGGTCCGCGCCCGCCGCGCCGCGATCAGCGACGGACGCAATCGGGCCTTCGCGGCCGCGACGGACTCCGGTGGGGACGGCACGGGATCACCGTAGGTCACCCGAGTTTGCGGTTGAGACGGTCGGTCTGTGGCCCCGACGGGCGGTGTCGCCCCGGGTAGCTGGACCGCAGGGGTTAGCGTTACCGACCATGAACCTCGACGTCGCGACCGCGCCGGCCCATGGGGGCGCCGGTCTGCCTGCCCGTCGGCGATCAGGGACTAGGGCATGAGAACAGTCGCCGAGCAGCTGGAACGGGTGCTGTCCACCGCGGTCACCCCGGCCCCGGTGCGGGTGGCGATCTCGGAGGCCCAGGGTCTGCTGTGTGCCGAGGAGGTGGTGGCCTCCGCGCCGCTGCCCGCCTTCGATCAGGCTGCCGTGGATGGTTACGCCGTGCGCTCGGTGGATGTGGCGATCGCCTCGCCGGGTCACCCCGTGGTGTTGCCGGTCGTCGGTGACATCGCGGCCGGGGTGCGGACCGCGCATCGGCTTCAGCCTCTTCAGACGGTGTACGTGGCCACCGGCGCTCCGTTGCCCACCGTCGCGGACGCCGTCGTCCCGCGCTCGCAGACGCAGGGCACCGAGGCAAGGGTGTCGGTGACCAACCCGGTCGCGTCCGGCCAGTTCGTGCGCCGCACCGGCGAGGACGTGCAACCCGGTGACGTCGCCGTGCGTTCGGGCGCGTTCATTGGATCGCCGCAGGTCGGGCTGCTCGCGGCAGTGGGCCGGGACAAGATCCTTGTGCATCCGCGACCGCGGGTGTCGATCGTCTCGGTCGGTGACGAGCTGGTCGATGTGGCTCGTCACCCCGGGCCCGGCCAGGTTTACGACGTCAACTCGTTCTCGCTCGCGGCGGCCGCGCGGGACGCCGGTGCGGAGGCCACCCGGGTCGGTATCGCTCCGCGTGATCCGCGCCGCCTGCGGGAGCTGATCGAGGCCCGGCTGCTGGTCTCGGAGATGGTGGTGGTTTCGGGCGCGGCCGGCGGACACAGCGCGGAACTGGTGGTGGAGGCGCTGGCCGATTTCGGCAGCCTCGACCTGACCAGGGTCGCCATGCAGCCAGGATCGGCCCAGGGCTACGGACTGCTCGGCCCTGACCAGGTGCCGACGTTCCTGCTGCCGTCCAACCCGGTGTCCGCGCTGGTGGTCTTCGAGGTGATCGTCCGGCCGATGCTGCGGGTCATGCTGGGTCGGCGCAATCCCTACCGCCGGACGGTGACGGCCCGCACGCTCGAGCCGATCGTCTCGCCGGTGGGCCGCCGGCAGTTCCTGCGCGGTCAGCTGATGCGCGACGACGAGGGCGAGTACCTGGTGCACATTCTCGGCGGCGGGGGCGGGACCCATCTACTTGCCTCGCTCGCGGAGGCGAACTGCCTGGTGCTGATCGACGAAGTGACCACCGAGGTGCCGGTCGGCGCGGAGGTTCCGGTGTCCTTCCTGGCGCAGCGGGCGTAACGCCGTGTTCGACCCGGCTGGGTTCCCGGCCGGTGGGCTTTCCGGGCAGCACCCGGGGTGGCCCACCCGGCTGGGGCCGTTCGACACCAAGACCGGCCGGGTGGACGTCCGGCCGCTGCGGCGCTCCGACGGGGACGCCTGGCAGCAGACCCGGCTGGCCGACAAGCCCTTCATCGCGCCGTGGGACGCGACCAGCGACCTGACCTGGGCGCAGCGGCACACCCGGAGCATGTGGCGCTCGCACCGCTCGCTGCTCCGGGGGGGTGCCAGGCGCGGGGAGGTGGTGCCGTTCGCGGTCACCGTGAACGACGAGTTCGCCGGACAGGTGACCCTCGGCGGCATCCAACGCGGTGCACTCCGATCCGGTTGGGTGGGTTACTGGGTCGCCTCCCGCTGGCACGGGAACGGCGTGGCCACCGCAGCGGTCGCGCTGATTGTCGCGCATGGCTTCGGACCGGTCGGGTTGCACCGGATAGAGGCCACCATCGCGCCCGAAAACCTTGCCAGCCGTAGGGTTGTCGCGCATCTCGGGTTCCGCCAGGAGGGTCATCTCGTTCGCTACCTGGACATCAACGGCGCCTGGCGGGACCACCTGTTGTTCGCGATGACCATCGAGGAGTTGCCGGGCGGACTGCCCGAGTTGCTGGAACGGTGGCGGGCCGGCAAACAGGGGTGACCCAGGTTCGTCCTGGCCGATCCGACGCCGCTGCGGGCGTGTCCTTACCAGGTCAGCGGTGCTCGGCTGGCTAGCGTGATCTTGAGCGACAGCTCCGTGTCGGCGTGCTGCCTGCGCGTGACGCACGAGGGGAGGCCCCATGAACATTCCGACGTCCCTGATCGTCGTGGGACTGGTGGTGGCCTGGCTGGTTGTGCTGGTGCCGATGGTTGCGCGGCGACGCGAGCGCGTCCCGCAGGAACCGGCCTCGGCGGCAGGCATGCGGGTGCTGCGCCGGGCCTCGGCCTCGCTGCGCCGCAAGCCGCGCCCCGCGCGAGCGGCGCAGCCGACGCCACGCCGAGATCGACAATCTGGCAGAACCGAGGAGGTCCTGGTGAGCGTGGGAGCCAGTCCGCAGCACGAGCCGACAAACGCTGCGGAGGAGTGGGCGGCCGCCCAGGCCGAGTCCGGCCATTCGGTCGCCACCATGGCCGCCACTCGCGATGAACCTCAGCAGCTCTCGGTCACCGACGACCCCGGTTTCTCTGACGACGGTGCCAACGGGGACGCCGATGGTCGCACCGATGGTGCCGAGTTCGAATCGGACGCCGAACGAGCCGAGAGCACTCTCGCTGGTGACGTCCCGGGCGCCACTGGTGCCGACACCGAGGGTGGGCGGCCGGTCGGCCACGGCAGCATCCCGGACGAGGTCGACGAGGACGAATGGGCATTGGAGGCAGCGGCGGCGCCGACTGCTCCGCCGTTCCTGCCCGACGGCGTCGAAGGAGAGCATCTCCGTCCGGTGCCCCGGCGGCCCGGTCGCGGCGGCTACGACCCGGAGGCCGCGGAGGCGACCCGTGCCTACCGGTACCGGCAACGGCGGCGGATCACCTTCATTCTGCTGATCGCAACCGCAGTCTTCACCCTCGCAGCGTTGCTGACTGTTTCGGTGTTCTGGGTGGGTGCGGTCGTCTCGTTCGTCCTGCTGGCCGGCTACCTCACGTACTTGCGTCGGCAGGTGCGGATCGAGGCAGCGATCCGTCAGCGGCGGATGGAGCGGCTCCAACGTGCCCGGCAGATCCGTCCCGAGTCCGGACGGTCACAGCCGCGTCGGGCTCGGTCGGATGCCGACCGGGGCAGGGAGGTCGTTGATCTGGACGACGACGATCCGGCGTTCGATGATCTCGAGCGGTACAACGAGCCCGTGACCTACCGGCGTGCCGTAGGGCAGTGATTTCAGCGGTGCGGATTCCAGCGGTGCGCAGCGGCGCGGACCACTGCTCCTCCGATCGGACTGAGCGACGTGAGCGTCGTCGTCTGCGTTGCGGGCGCACCAGGTGACCGGCCCCGGCAAGCCGCCGGCTGCAAGCCCTGCGTGGTCGAACCAAACCGGGTTCGGTGTCAGGTTCGAGTGGGGCGTCCAGGGTGCGCTGGCGGTGGCACCGGGCGCGGCGGCCGTTGTGGTCGTCGATGTGCTGTCGTTCACCACGACGCTCACGGTCGCCATCGACGCCGGGATCGAGGTCTTCCCTTACCGGCTGCGTGACGTGTCGGCCGCGGCCTTCGCAGCGTCCAGGGGCGCCGTGCTGGCCGTCGGTCGTCGGGAGGCCGGAGCAACTGGAGTCAGTCTGTCTCCGGTGTCCGTGCGCCGGGCCGCCGAACCCGGCGGGCCGCTGTCGGTCACCTCGAAGCTGGTGCTGCCCTCGCCGAACGGCGCGGCGATCAGCCGTCAACTCGGTGAGGCGGGGGCCGTCGTGCTGGGTGCGTCGATGCGGAACGCCTCCGCGGTGGCCCGCTGGGCAACCGGCAGCGTGCGCGGTCCCATCGCTGTCGTCGCGGCGGGGGAGCGCTGGCCGGGGGATTCGCTGCGGCCGGCGGTGGAGGACATGTGGGGCGCCGGCGCCGTGATCGACGCGTTGGTGACCGCCGGTATCGGGCCCGTCTCGCCGGAGGCGGGCGTCGCCCGTGCCGCATACCGGTCCATCGGCCGGTCTCCCGCGACGGCCATGCAAGCGGCACTCGCGGCCTGCGGGTCGGGACGGGAGCTGATCGAGGACGGCTACAGCGAGGAGATTGCGGTGGCCGCGCAGGTCGACGTGTCGCGGCGGGTCCCGGTTCTCACCGGCGACTCCTTCAAGGCCGGCTAGCTGATTTCGGGCCGCTGGCGACCCGTCGCGCGCGCCGGGCCGGGCCGGCTTGGCACGGGGTGATCCGCTGCTATCCTTGCTGACGGCTCGCGGAGGGATCCGCGGGCCATGGGGCTGTAGCGCAGTTGGTAGCGCGCTTCGTTCGCATCGAAGAGGTCCGGGGTTCGATTCCCCGCAGCTCCACCAAAGTATCCTTTTTGGACCCTGCACCGAATCGATGCGGGTTGAGACTCAGGGCCACGTAGCGTAAGTTGATCCTGCTGCGCGGGGGTTCAGGCTGTGCAGGTTGATGGCCGCTGGCGCGTGATGACGGATGCTGGCCAGTTCGCCGGGGTTTTGACTCGGTAGCTGTTGTGTCGGGTTCGTTGACCGCTCGTGGGCAGGAGCGTTCGCGGCGTTTCGGGTTGAGTTTGCTGGCAAGGCGGGTCAGGTGGCGGGGCAGCGCGTCGGCCCAGTCCTGAGGGGGGAATGTCCGCCGTCCCGGTGGCGGAGCGGCGGATCAGACGCAGGGTCTTGGCGAACGAGATGCGGTCGGGGTCCAGGTCGGCGGCCGCGGAGGCTTTCGCGATCAG
>JBBQJM010000307.1:0-5591 GCA_038325895.1 Mycobacteriales bacterium | reverse complement strand
AGCTGCCGTGGACCGCGCCTCTACCAGCTCCAGCTGCCCGGCCACCGTGGCGGTCCCAGACAGTGATACCCCGCCGACGGCGCCGGTACCGCCCGCCTGCCGCGCGGCGCGAACCGCGCGCCGATCCGTTCCCGTCACCGCGCCTTTCGGTCCGATCGAGACGACGGCGATGCCCTGATCAGCAAGGATCGCGGCGGTCGAGGCCAGGTCGGTTGCCATGGACGACGGCTCGGCGGCGAGCTGAGCGGCCACCAGGTCGGCCCGATCGGCCAGCGCCTCCGTCGCCGCGTCGAGCAGCGTCCGGCGGACCACCAGAATCCCCACCACACTGGAGATCACCGCGACCAGCACCGCGACCGCGATGACCAACAGGGTGACCCGGACCGCGAGGCTAGTCCGCGCGATCCTGGCCGGGCGCGACTGTGCGGGCTCGTTCGCGGTCGTCACCGCGGATCCGCCGAATACCCGACGCCCCGAACGGTCCGGATCGGGCTCGCCGCGCCGAGCTTGGCGCGCAGGGCGGCGATATGCACGTCGACGGTACGGGGGCCGGCCCCGGCGGTGTATCCCCACACCGAACTGAGCAGCCCGGCCCGTTCGAAAACCCGACCGGGATGCCGCACGAGGAACTCCAGCAAATCGAATTCGGTCGCGGTCAGATCGATCTCCCGCGACTCGGAGGCCGTGCCTGGGGTGGGCTCGGTGTCGCCGGGTCGACTGTCGACCCAGACCAGGCGCTGCGCGGGGTCGAGACGCACCCGCCCGGCCCGCAGTACAGGCGTGCTCGCCGCCCCGGACGACCGTCGCAGCACCGCCTTGACTCTGGCGACCAACTCCCGCGAGTTGAACGGCTTGACCAGGTAGTCGTCACCACCCATTTCCAGCCCGAGGATCCGGTCGACGTCCTCGTCCCTCGCGGTCGCGAACAGCACCGGAGTCCAGTCGCCGGAGGACCGCAGCTGCCGGCACAGTTCCACCCCGTCGGCGTCGGGCAGGCCAATATCCAGCACGATCGCGACGGGCCTGTCCCGGGCGATGGCGGCCATCCCGTCGCGGCCGGTGGCCGCGATCGTCACCCCGAAGCCGGCCGCGGCAAGGTAGCGGCGCACGCCGTCGGCGATGACGGCTTCATCCTCGATCACCAGTACCAGACCACGCGCGGATGTGTCAGTCATGGACACCAGCCTCGCCCCGGACCGTCGTCGCCGGCCAGCGCCGCACCGTGGACAGGCCTCGTCGGGAGTTCAGGAACGGCGCTCAGGAACAGTGCGCTTTGACCAGCGCGGCCAGATCCGGGCCGATGGCGTTCAGCGTGTCGAGCACGTGACTTCGCCTGGTGGCACGGTCGGTGTACATGGCCGCCAATTGGGTCTCGCCGGCTTGGGTAGCGGCGTCCGCCTTCGCCGTCAGCCAGGCGATGGAGCCTTTGGTGGTCGCGTCCGCGCCGAGCCGGGCGATCAGCTTGTTCTCCCGCTGGGAGATCTTGTCCAGATGCCGGCAGACCGCCGGCGCGGCCCCGTCCAGTCCGGCAATCCGACCCGCCACGCCCGCGTCGGCGGCAGCGGCAGGGCTCGCCAGCACCACGGCCCCAGCCAGTCCCGTGACCAGAACGCCGCCGGTCAGCACAGTCCTGATCCTTCTCTTCGACGCCATCGATGCTCCTTCGCCGTGCGGGCCGGCACGTCGCCGGCCGTTGATCGTCACCCTGCCGGAACTCGCTTCGGCGAGTGTCCGCACTGTGTTCGGATCGGGTAAAGATCGCGGGCGTCAACTCGCGATTGGCTCGCGGTCAGATCGCTGTCAGTCCGCGCCAATTGATGTGCGCGCCTATCCAGATCATCGCCGCGTGGAAATGGGTGGACATCGACCCGTCGCGGAACAGGGACTCGATGTCCCTGAGATCGGTGACGATGTCGTCGGCGGTCTGCTCAATGATGGCTCCTCAGATAGCTGTCACGGACGCGGGTCCGGGTCGCTAGACTGATCGTAAAATGATTTGGACAGGAGGCCAATGGAATTTTCCCGTTCGTACACCAGCCCGGTCCGGGATGAGGCCGCCCGGGCCACTGAACGCCGCATTCTGGATGCTGCCGAGCGCCTTTTCATCGAGCAGGGATACGGACCGGCCACCATCGCGTCGATTGCTCGGGCGGCCGGCGTCTCGAAACAGACCGTCTACAACTCCTGCGGTTCCAAGGCAGACCTGCTCAAGCGGCTCTACGACGTTCGCCTTGTCGGCGACGAGGAACCGGTTCCTTTCGCGGACCGCGAGGAGGTCAAGGAGGTCGGTAGCAGGTCCGACCCGCGGGCCCTGCTCGCCGGGTACGGCCAGCTCGCCGGACAGATCCTGGAGCGACTCGGCCCGGTGATGTCGGTGGTGGTCTCCGGTGCGGCCAGCGGCGATCCGGACCTGCGGCGCCACCTGGAGGTCGCCGATTCCGAACGAGTGATCGGGGCGCAGAGCTGGGCCGGCCAGCTCGCGTCGCTCGGGGCGCTACGTCCCGGGCTGACCGTCGACCGGGCGCGCGACATCATCTGGGCGATGAACAGCGTGCAGACCTGGGACCTGTTGGTCCGGCGCCGCGGTTGGAGCACGCAGGACTACGGCACCTGGCTCGGTGAAGCGCTGGCCGAAGTGTTGTTGGCCCGGCTCTGACGTCTTGCTCTCGAACGCCCGTCAGGCGCCGCGCGGACGTCTCGGACGTCTCTCGGACGTCTCTCGGACGTCTCTGGTGGCGCTCTAGTGATGGATGAAGAGCTGCGAGAACAAGTCGACTGTCTGGTCGAGCCAGCCGACGATGTCCAACGTGGAGTTGACGTTCTGCGGTGGTGCGTTGACCAGCGTGTCCCGGCCGATCAACCGGTCGAAATCCACCGTGATGGGCTGTGTTCGGGGCGCGCCGTTGGGGGAGGTGAACTCGACCCGGGCGAGTTGCATGATGTCGATCAGCTCCTGGGCGACGATTCCGTAGGCCACCGTCGTCGGGTGGATGCCGTCCAGCGAGATCAACCCGCCCTTGCCGCGCCCGCCCTGCCCGTTGGCCGTCAGGAACTGGGTGTCGGGCTCCGGTGTCAACGCCGCCAGCGCCGGCGGGAGCGGGTACTTCGACCACCACGGCGGGGCCGCCGACGGATCGTTGATGTACCGCCGCCAGGCCAGTCGGTCCAGCACCCCGGCAATGTCGAACAGGTACCAGTTCCGGCCCGCGGTGCGCGCCGACTTCACGGCGGCCTCGATGTGCTCGTTGTACAGGTCGATGGCGTAATCGACGGCGCGCGCCTCGCCCCCGGTGATGTGCGGGTCGTGGAGCGGGTCGAAATCTGCGTCGCTGATCCACGGCCGGGTGTAATAGTCGAAATACCGCGAACCGGGCGCGCTCTTCGTCCCCACTCCCCTGGCAACCGGAATGATCGTGACGTGCGGGACGGTGCACAGGATGACGTTCCGGGCATTGATCTTCTCGATCTCGGCGACCACCAGATCGAATTCCCTGCGGAAATGGGCGGGATCCCAGACCGTGTAATTGCGTTTGGTCGCACTGTCGGCGTACCCCGGGTCCTGGCTCCATTTCACCTGCAGGCTGACGACGCTGCCCAACGCATTGTTGGCGCCGAGGAAGACCACCAGGGTCTCGATGCCCTCCTGCTGCGTACTCGGATCCCGGTCGTCACCCAGGATCTTGGCCACCTCGAACAGCGTCTGTTGCTTGACCTCCTCCGACCAGCCCGGATAGACGCGCAGCGCGGACCGGTCGGCGGCGTTGTCGACCATCGGTACCAGCAGGTTGTTGGTGGGATGGGCGGCGGCCGCGGTGCAGATGGCGGCGTTCTTCTCCAGCGCGTCACGAAGATCCCAAGTGAACACGGCCAGCGCATGGTTGTAGACGCCGATATTCGACGGCTCCGATCCCGGTCCGCGTTCCCAGTACTCCTCGATGTCGTTCATGAGGTTGCGAATCTTGAACACCGCGAACGGCAATTCGAAGGGATTCGTGGTGGCACCGAACCGTTCCTCGAGTTCGCGCAGCACGTATTCGATGTTGAACGGAAGCCCGCCGAATGCCGGATAGCGCGGGTAGCGGAACTCATTCAACCAGCCGAGTTCGTGCGCGATGATGGCTCCGTAGGACAGGTCGGTGTTGAAAACGGCGCCGCTCTGGAAACCGTGCGAGAGCGAATCGCCGATGACAACCAGCCGGTTCCGCGGGGCCTGCGCCCCTTTGGGGCGGAGCCCGACCTTGACGCCGAGCGTCGGGTCGGAGGCCGGGGTCCTGGTTTCCGCGCCGGCACGCTGCTTCACCTCGTCCGGCGCGTTGTCGGGTACCTCGGTAGCTCTGACGTCGGCCATCGTGCCCCCTGGGCAGCGTTGCGGGACCCCGATCCGCAGGTCATATTCCCCGCCCCCCGCCACCCCCGCAACCGAAATCCTCCCCCTGACAGCGCGGATCAACTTCCGGGACGCGGATGAAGTCGTTCACTTGCGTCACTTGATTCCCACAACCGCGACGTTGAGCCGCGTGGTCGATGTTGATCCGCGCCGTTAGCAGGGTGCACCGGGCGTGGCGGCGCGCATGGATCGGCCGACGGCGCGGCGGCATGGGACGGCCCGATTAGGCTGACCGGCATGGGCACCGCAGCCGTCAGCGCGATCTTCGACCCGACCCGCTGGCGCGAGGTCGCGGGATTCGACTTCACCGACGTCACCTACCACCGGCACGTCGGGCCCCGACGTGGTGAGGCCGGGCCCGAGGTGGACCTGCCCACCGTCCGGATCGCCTTCGACCGTCCCGAGGTGCGCAACGCATTCCGCCCGCACACTGTCGACGAGCTGTACCGCGCGCTGGACCACGCCCGGATGACCGGCGACGTCGGTTGCGTCCTGCTGACCGGCAACGGTCCCAGCGCTCGCGACGGTGGCTGGGCGTTCTGTTCCGGCGGTGATCAGCGGATCCGCGGCCGCAGCGGGTACCAGTACGCGCTGGAGGGCACTGCCGAGACCTCTGCGACTCCGGACCCGGCCCGCGCCGGCCGACTGCACATCCTGGAGGTGCAGCGACTGATCCGGTTCATGCCCAAGATCGTGATCGCGGTGGTTCCCGGTTGGGCCGCCGGCGGCGGTCATTCCCTGCACGTGGTCTGCGACCTCACGCTGGCCAGCGCCGAGCACGCGCGGTTCAAGCAGACCGACGCCGACGTCGGCTCGTTCGACGCCGGCTACGGGTCGGCCTACCTGAGCAGGCTGGTCGGGCAGAAGTTCGCCCGCGAGATCTTCTTCCTGGGAAGGGAATACACCGCCGAGCAGATGCATGCGATGGGCGCGGTCAACCAGGTCGTCCCGCACGATCAACTCGAAAACGTTGCGCTGCAGTGGGCTTCGGAGATCAACGGGAAATCGCCGACCGCGCAACGGATGTTGAAGTACGCGTTCAACCTCGCCGACGACGGGATGGTGGGTCAGCAGCTGTTCGCCGGTGAGGCGACGCGGCTGGCCTACATGACCGACGAGGCCGTCGAGGGCCGTGACGCGTTCCTGGAGAAGCGTGCCCCGGACTGGACCCCCTTCCCGCGGTATTTCTGAGCGATTTCGGCGT
>JBBQJM010000306.1:0-5603 GCA_038325895.1 Mycobacteriales bacterium | reverse complement strand
GCCCGCCATCCTGCTGCTCGTCCTCGGGGTGGCCGAGTCCGCGCTGTTCTTCCTCCGCCGCATGCTCTCCGCACGGCCCACCATGCGGGTGGAGGCAGCGATGCGGGCCGACCTCTACGACCGCTTGCAGAAGCTTCCGGTGTCCTTTCACGACCGGTGGTCGGCCGGGCAACTCATGTCCAGGGCTGTCTCGGACCTGTCCACCATCCGCCGGTTCCTCGGCTTCGGGTTGGTGTTCCTTTTTGTCAACCTGTCGGCGTTCGTCGTCGGGGTGGGCATCCTGCTGGCGCTGTCCTGGCGATTGGGTGTGATCATCGCGGCGCTCGCGGTACCGCTGGTTGCGCTGTGCTACCTGTACGAATCCAAGTACCAGGTGCTCGCCCGGCGATCCCAGGACCAGGTCGGCGATCTGGCCACCATGGTCGAGGAGTCGGTGCTCGGTATCCGCATCCTCAAGGCCTTCGGCCGCAGCGCGTTCCTCGGCCGCCGCTTCCTCGGCCAGGCCAGGGAGCTGCGGGCGACGGAAATGAGCAAGGCGCGGGTGATCTCCGCGCTGTGGGCAGTGATCATCGCGGTGCCGGAAGTCGCCTTTGGGTTGACGCTGTTCCTCGGCATCCGTCAGGTCGCCGACGGCGCGATGTCGGCAGGGACGCTGGTCGCCTTCTTCGGGGTGGCGCTCGGCCTGCGCTGGCCGATCGACTCGATCGGCTGGTTGCTGGCCATGTCCAACGACGCCGCCAGCGCCTCGCAGCGGTACTTCGAGGTGATGGACGCACCCATCACCATCACCTCACCGAAGCGCCCTCGCACGACCGCGGCGGTGCACGGACGCCTGAGGTTCTCCGGAGTGCATTTCCGGTTCGCAGACGCGCACGCCGGCGCACCCGATCTGCTTCGGGGTGTGGATCTGGACGTGGCGCCCGGCGAAACCGTGGCCATCGTCGGCGCCACCGGGTCGGGGAAGACGACACTGACCTCCCTGATCAACCGGCTGTACGACGTGACCGGCGGCAGCATCACCCTGGACGGGATCGACATCCGGCAGCTGGATCTGCCCACCTTGCGCCGGCGGGTGTCCATCGCCTTCGAGGAGCCCACGCTGTTCTCCGCATCGGTCCGGGAGAACGTGCTGCTCGGCAAGCCGGACGGCACCGACGACGACGTGCGACAGGCGTTGCGGATCGCGCAGGCGGACTTCGTGCACGACCTGCCGTGGGGTTTGGACACCAGGATCGGCGAACAGGGCCTGTCGTTGTCCGGCGGTCAGCGGCAGCGGTTGGCGCTGGCCCGTGCGGTGGTGGGCAACCCGGAAGTGCTGGTGCTGGACGACCCGTTGTCCGCACTCGACATCCACACCGAGGCGCAGGTCGAGCGGGCGCTCCGGTCGGTGCTGGCCGGCACCACGGCGCTGGTCGTCGCGCACCGGGCGTCGACCGTGCAACTCGCCGACCGGGTCGCGCTGTTGGTCGACGGCGGGGTGGTGGCCGTCGGGACCCATTCGGAAATGCTCGCCGCCGTCCCCGCCTACCGCGACCTGCTGGCCAGCAAGGAGGACCACCAGGCCAGCCGAGACAGCCGGCGGCGAGTGCCCACCCGGCCGGCCACCGCGCTACCCGATCAGCTATCCGGCCAACCGAGCAGCCAGCCCATCAGCCATGCCGAGGAGGTGCGGAGATGAACGTCACCGACACGACTCCGCCGATCCTGCTGGAGCCGGAAGCCGACGACGCCTGGCGCGGCGTGGTGTCCGAGGACACCGAGGACATCTCCTCGTCCGTCGGCCTCAAGCTGCAGGCCCGATCACGGCGCCTGCTGCGCAGGCTGATCCGGCCGCAGCGAGGTCCGGCCCTGCTGGCGGCGTTCGTCGTGGTGCTGTCCGAGGTGGCGTACCTCCTCGGACCGCTCATCGTCGCCTTTGGCATCGACACGGCGGTCCCGGCTCTGGTGGCCGGCGATGCCGGGCCGCTGGTCTTCGCCACCCTCGGTTACCTGGGGTCGGGCATCGCCAACGCCGCCGGCAAGGCGGTCTTCGTGCGGTTGTCGGCGAACGTGGCGCAGGCCGTGCTGCTGGACCTGCGGTCGGAGGTGTTCACCCATTCGCAGTCGCTCAGCCTGTCGTTCCACGAGAAGTACACCTCCGGCAAGGTCATCTCGCGGCTGACCAGCGACCTGGACGCGCTGGGTGACCTGGCCGCCGAAGGACTGGAAGGGCTGATCTCCGGCGTCCTGTCGGTGCTGGCGATCAGCGTCACCCTGCTGGTGCTCGATCTCGACCTCGGACTGATCGCGCTGGCCGCGTTCGTGCCGATCTTCGTGGCCACCCGCTGGTTCCAGCGCCAGTCGCGGAGGATCTACCGTCGCACGCGGTCGGCCATCGCCTCGGTGATCGTGCACTTCACCGAGACGATGAACGGCCTACGCGCCGTGCTGTCGTTCCGCCGGGAGGAGCGGAACGCAGCGATCTTCGGGAAGTTCAACGACGACAACGCGACCGCCAACGGCGACGGTCTGGTTGCGCTGGCCGTCTACACCCCGCTGGTCAGGCTGTTCGGCAACCTGAGCCTGGTCGCCACGATGGTGATAGGCGCCGTGCAGGTGATCGACGGGACGCTGGAAATCGGCGTGCTGGCCGCATTCCTGCTGTATGTCCGGCGGATGTACGACCCGCTGGACGAGCTGGCCATGTTCTACAACACCTACCAAGCGGCGGCCGCGGCCCTGGAAAAGATCTCCGGTCTTCTCGAGGAGGTGCCGAGCGTTCCCGAACCGACGGATCCGGTGCCGCTCGGCCGCGACAGGCCTCTCGACGGGCACGTCTGTTTCGAGGGTGTCAGCTTCGCCTACCACCCGGACGTGCCGGTGCTGCCGACCCTGGACCTGGACATCCCGGCCGGCCAGACGGTGGCCGTGGTCGGCGCGACCGGGGCCGGCAAGTCCACGCTGGCCAAGCTGCTTGCCCGGTTCTACGACCCGACGGTCGGTCGGGTGCTCCTCGACCGAGTAGACGTCGCTGCCGTCTGCATGGAAGATCTGCGCGCTGCGGTCGTCATGGTCACCCAGGAATCGTTCCTGTTCTCCGGGTCGGTGGCCGACAACATCGCCCTCGGCCGCCCATCCGCGAGCCGGCCGGAGATCGAGGAAGCAGCGGACGCGATCGGCGCCGGCCCGTTCATCCGGGCGCTGCCGGAGGGTTTCGACACCGACGTGCGCAAGCGCGGCGGCCGCTTGTCGGCCGGACAGCGGCAGCTGGTCGGGTTCGCCAGGGCGTTCCTTGCCGATCCGGCGGTGCTGATCCTGGACGAGGCGACAGCCTCGTTGGACATCCCCGCGGAGCGGGCGGTGCAGCGGGCGTTGCGTACCGTCCTCAAGGGCCGCACCGCGGTGATCATCGCGCACCGGCTGTCGACGGTAGCGATCGCCGATCGGGTGCTGGTGATGGAGGGCGGCCGGATCGTGGAGGACGGTTCACCCGAGTCATTGATCTCGGGGTCCGGCGCGTATGCCAAATTGCACGACGCCTGGCGGGAATCGTTGGTCTGAGCAGGGTCTCGTCGGAACTGGCTGGCCGAGGTGCCGAGCTGGGTGTGTCAGGGTGTCGGCAGCGGCAGCATCGTCAGCGCGCAGACCCACCCGACGAGCACGCCGACGGCACTGCCGAGGGCGATCCAGCGCAGCACCGGCAGCCCGCGCGACAGCCACATCGCCGGCGCGAGTCCACCCGCTACCAGCAGGTTCACCCCGACGGCCAGCACCGGCGACCCCGCCAGTCCGGCGGACAGGACCCAGACCGCGACCCCGACGACCAGGGCGCTGAAACCGGCCAGCCCCAGACCGCTGGCCCAGGGCACGGGTTCATGGCCGGCCCGCCATTCCTCGACCCACGCCCAGTCGACCGGCCGGGCATCGTCACCACCGTCGTCACGATCGGCGTCATGGGAATCGGCATCGGCATCGGCGTCGGCAAGAAGGACGGCGGTGCCGGTCAGGTCGATGCCGGCGGTGAGGTCGGTACGGCCGGTGAGGGTCGCGTCGGCGGGGACCGATTCGTTGTCGACGTCGTAGCCGGATCGGGTCGGGTTTTCCCAACCGTCGCTGTGGGAGGCGGCGCTGTGGGAGGCGGCGCTGTGAGAGGCGGCGCTGTCCGATGACGAGCGCCCGGCCGCGTCCCGACGTGGCCGTGAACGAAACGCGAGGACCGTGCCGGCGCTCTCGCCGATTCCCTTCGGCGCACCAGGGTCGCGGGCCAGCGACGGTTCCGGGGCGGGCGGGGGTTCGGCGGAGGGCGGGGGTTCGGACTCGTCGGTCACGTCTCGCCCCCCTCGAGTCAACAACGGCAGTGCGCCGAGCCGATGCGTGGTGTTCACCGCATGCGCTTGCGGCACCCGCACTCCGGCTGGAAGCCGGGCACACGCAGCCGCTGTGACGGTGGCACGGCATGCGGTTGATCGCCTGCAACCTCCCGACGATAACCCAGCCGCGGCGCTGTCGGCGGCCGATCCCGGCGCGGCCGGTCAATCGGCCAGCGCCGCGAAGGCGACCGCAGCGGCGGTGGCAACGTTGAGCGAATCGACCCCGGCCGCCATCGGGATGCGCGCCCTGACGTCCGCGGACCGCAACGCGGCGGGTGTCAGACCGGGCCCTTCGGAACCCAGCAGGAATGCCACACGCCCGGTCAGGGTTGCCTCGCGGAGCGTCACCTCTCCGCTTGGCGTCAGTGCGACGGGCCGGAATCCCCTGTCCTGTAACAGCTTCACCGCGTCCTCCGGCCAGCCGGGCAGCAGGGCGAACGGCACGCCCAGCACGGTTCCCATCGAGACCCGGACGCTACGCCGGTACAGCGGATCCGCGCACCCATCGGCGAGCAGGATGGCGCCGATACCAAACGCCGCAGCGTTGCGGAACAAGGCGCCCAGATTTTCGTGGTCACCGACCCCTTCCAGCACCGCCACCGAACGCACCGCGTCCAGCAGATCCGCCGCGGGCGGGAACCCGACGCGATCGGCGGTGGCCAGCACACCGCGGTTGAGGTGGAAGCCGACGACCCCGGCCATCACCTCGGCGGTGACGACATAGAACGGCGCCGCGATGCCTGCCAGATCCTCAGCGAGCTCCGTGTGCCGCCGGGCGATACCCAACAGCGCACGCACCGGGTACGACGAGGCCACCAGTCGGCGCACAACGACGACACCCTCGGCGATCACCACGCCACGCCCGCCCGGCCGGTCGGGGCGGCGGTCGGCATGACTCAGGTCGCGGAACTCATCCAGCCGCGGGTCGGCCGGATCGCTGATCGGCACCGCCTGACTCACCGGTCCGGGCCGGCAATGACCGCCTCGTCCTCTGCGAGGGTGTCGGCGGCGGCAATCGCCGGGTCCGCTGCCACCGGCCCCGCTCCAGCCCGCTCCTGCAGCGCCGAATCCTGCAGCGCCGAATCCTGCAGCGCCGAATCATCAGGGTCCGATCCCGCCGGTTCCGATTCCTCAGGTGCCGATCCCGCCGGTGCCGATTCCTCCAGTGCCGATTCCTTCAGTGCCGATTCCTTCAGGCCCACGCCGTTCCCATCAGCGACGGGCCCATCGCCAGTTGGACCCGTCTCGGCGAAC
>JBBQJM010000305.1:0-5607 GCA_038325895.1 Mycobacteriales bacterium | reverse complement strand
GGTCACTTTGGTGTCCAGTGCGGAGGAGACCGCCAAGGACGTCTACCGCCGGTTGACCGAGGCCGATCTGCTGGCTGGCGGCAGCACGCCGCCAGGCCCGCATGAGTTCCTCGCTACCGGCGATCCCGAGCCCTTCGCCCGGCTGGGCCAACGGTTCCTCGGCCCGGAGATCAGCGTCGTCTCCGAGCTCAGCCTCGCGGTATCACCCTGACGGGCGCGCCCTGACTGCGTGCCCATCCAGCTCGTGACACTAGCCTGCAAGGCATGGTGCGAGCTGACGGCAGAGCCGACGACGAATTGCGCCCGGTGAGTTTCACCCGGGGCTTCCAGACCTATCCGGCGGGATCCGTGCTGACCGAATTCGGCGGCACCAAGGTGCTGTGCGCGGCGTCGGTGACCCCGGGTGTCCCGCCGTGGCGCCGGGGCTCGGGTCTTGGCTGGTTGACCGCCGAGTACGCGATGCTGCCGTCGGCGACGCACGACCGCAACGATCGGGAGTCGGTGAAGGGCCGGGTCGGTGGCAGGACACACGAGATCTCCCGGCTGATCGGCCGGTCGCTGCGCGCCTGCGTCGACCTGGCCGCGCTCGGGGAGAACACCATTGCGGTGGACTGCGACGTGCTGCAGGCCGACGGCGGTACCCGGACGGCGGCGATCACGGGCGCTTACGTGGCGCTCGCCGATGCGGTGGCCTACCTTCGCGACCGCGGGCTGCTGGCCGATCCGCAGCCGCTGTCATGTCAGATCGCCGCCGTGTCGGTGGGAGTCGTCGGTGGCCGGGTTCGGCTGGACCTGCCCTACGAGGAGGACGCCAGGGCCGAGGTGGACATGAACGTGGTGGCCACCGACGTCGGCACCCTGGTCGAGGTGCAGGGCACCGCCGAGGGCGCCACGTTCGCCCGGCGCACGCTCGACGCCATGCTCGATTCGGCGCTGGCCGGGATCGCCGAGCTGGCCGTCCTGCAGCGCGAGGCGCTGGCCGTCGAACTGCCGCCCAGGCCGGTCACCGCAACGACCAAGGACGGCGCGAACTCGTCGCGGTCGGCGGCCAGGTCGAGAAAGTCCGGGGCGCCGGCCGCCGCCGGCCGGGTCCGTGCCGGTGGGACGGCCACGTGAGCCGGGTGCTGCTGGCGACCAGGAACCGCAAGAAGCTGGCCGAGCTGCAGCGGATGCTCGGCGATGACGTCCAGATCCTCGGGTTGGCCGACGTCCCGGAGTTCGCCGAGGAACCCGAGACTGGGGCGACCTTCGAGGAGAACGCGATCGCCAAGGCGGAGCAGGCAGCCACAGCCACCGGTGAGATCGCTCTTGCCGACGATTCGGGCCTCTCCGTTGATGCGCTGAACGGGATGCCCGGGGTGCTGTCGGCACGATGGTCGGGGCGCCATGGCGACGACGCCGCGAACAACGCGCTGTTGCTGGCGCAGATCGCCGACGTGCCGGCGGCACGCCGCGGTGCCGCGTTCGTCTGCGCGCTGGCGCTCGCTGGTCCCGGCCAGTCACCGAGCGTCGTGCGGGGGGAGTGGCGCGGCCGAATCCGGCAGGATCCCGCCGGTACCAACGGGTTCGGCTACGACCCGGTGTTCGTCCCGGCCGAATCGGAGGCACCCGGCGGTGACGGCCGAAGCTCGGCCGAGCTCAGCCCCCAGGAGAAGGACGGCCTCTCGCACCGGGGGAGGGCAATCCGGTTGATGCTGCCGCGGTTGCGGCAGTTGCTCGACGATCGGCAGTAGCCAGGTCGGGGCCGGTAGCCAGGGTGCGGCCGGTAGCCAGGGTGCGGCCGGAGTGGCCGCGTCGGTCCCGTCCCGGGCTGCGTTGTCGCTGCGGACTCGGGCGGGCCAACCGCGCACGACAACGCGCGGCGCCCCGGTCGGGGACGCCGCGCGTCGGAAAGGACTTGTAGGGTAGGAATGTCAGCTGCGGGGACGGCCGCGGCGGCGACCCGCTGCCCTGGCGATGATCACCGCACCGCTCGATCCCAACAGCAGCAGACCGATGATCAACGTCCAGCCGGTGACCCCCCAGACGACCATTTCCGGTCGGGCATACAAGTTGTCGACCGTGGTCGCCACCCGGTCGGCACCGTCGAAGGACACCATCGACCAGATGCCGGCGCCCGTCAGGGCGATGCCGGGCAGCAGCGTCGCCCACGGCGACCAGCCGTTGAGCAGCACAGCGACGAATAGCAACGCGCCGCCGGTCGACGTCCAGACGATGTCCCAGGTCTCCGGTTGCGTCTGGGTTTTCAGCACGGCGTCGAAGATCCGGAATCCGAACTCACCGACCAGGTACAGCCCGCCGGCCACCAGCAGCGCGCCGATGATCGCGCTGATCACCGCGGCGCGGGTCCGTACCTTGGTCAGCCTGCCGGTGGGTGCCGGCGCACTGGAGCTCGGGGTGTCCGCAGCCGGCGGTTCGTAGACCGTCGGTTCCGCGGAGGCATAGCTACTGTCCGAGTAGCCGAAGGTCGATGTGAGGCCGGAGTCCGCTTCGCTGGACGGCAGCGGCTCGTACGGGCTGCCGGTCCACTGCGAGCCGCTGGACTTCTTGGTCGACTCGGCGGCGCCGTAAGGGCTGCTGGCCACCTCGTCCGAGTAGGCCGATTCTGAGTCCACTGTGCTCGATTTCGGATCCACCGTTGTCACTGTGCTGACGCCCCCGTTCCGGGTCGAAGATTCCGCGCCGACATCGCCTGTGTGTGCGCTCGCCCTTTCCGGTGTGACGAAGACGTGTCCAGACCGGTCATGTGCGCCCCTTTGGTGCGTGATCGCGTGGGTTCTGGCTCGGCGTGCCGCGGTGGCGACCCGGTTGGGCCTTGCGGTCCATCGTGCTGTGTGCTGCCGCGATCACGCGGGATCACCGACCCGCGTGTTGCGCCGAACTTTGGCGCGCGCCGATCAGCGGGTCATGACGTGGGGCCGGTGGGACTCGAACCCACACTGGCACGGACCTAAACCGTGTGCCTCTGCCAATTGGGCTACGGCCCCGCCGCACCCGCCGGGTGGCCGAACGTCATCGGGTTTCCGCGGGCGGATGCAGCGCGAAGCATAGACCCGCCGCGTCGACGGCCGGCCCGGCGGCGGGACGACAGGGTGCCGGTCAGCCGGCCAGGCCCACTTCCTTCAGCACCCTGGCCACGTGGCCGGTCGCCTTCACGTTCCGCCAGGCGTGTTCGATCTTGCCGTCCGCATCGATGACGAACGTGGAGCGGATGACGCCCTGCATGGTGCGGCCGTACTGCTTCTTCTCACCGAATGCGCCATACGCGGCCAGCACGGACCGGTCGTCGTCGGAGAGCAGCACGATCGACAGGCTCTCCTTGTCCCGGAACTTCGCGAGCTTGGCCGGCGGGTCGGGGGAGATGCCGATGACCGTGTACCCCGCCGTGTCCAGCGAACCGCGGGCGCTGGTGAAATCACAGGCCTCCGTGGTGCAGCCGGGGGTCATGGCCGCCGGATAGAAGTACACGATGACGGGCTCGCCGGCGAAGTCGGCCAGCGAAACCGACTTTCCGTCCGCATCGGGCAGGGTGAACGGCGGCGCGACGTCGCCGGCAACGGGGAGTGAGCTGTCCATGGGGCAAGGGTAGGTGACCTGCTTGACAGCGTCGCCGCTCACATCACGGCCAAACGGCGACGAGTGACGGGCAGCGCCGATGACTGCGTTGTCCCGGGGTGCGGCTAGGGTAAAGACCCGCGGGCCCCATCCGGAGCGGCCCCGGACCACGGGAGGTGCGGTGGCCCGCGACGCGGAAACCATCCAGGCCGAGATCGAGCGCGCGCGTGACGCGTTGGCGGTAGCGGTGGACGAACTCACCACCCGGGCCAACCCCAAGCGAGTGGTCGAACAGGGCAGGCAAACGCTGGCCTCCACGCTGGCCGAGCCCAAGGTCAAGTACTCCCTGATCGCTGTCGGCGCCCTGTTGGCACTGGTCGTCCTGCGGCGGCTGTTTCGCTGACGCCGGCTGGCGCAACCTAGTCCGAGCGATTCGCCCCCATCGGGGTTTCCACCGATAGACCCTCACACACGCCCGTTGGGCTCACCGGGTCCGTACCCGGGGGCGGATATCCTGGCGCCCTTGCCGTGTATCGGATCGGCTGCCGTGGCACGGCCTGCTTCTGTCCGCGGAAACCCAGGGATAGGGCGGTAGACCACGATGATGGCGCGACGCATGATGCGGCAACGGCTCCGGTCGCGACGACATCACATGCTGGCGGCAATTCTCGGCTTTCTGGGCCTGCTCGCGGTTGTGACGGGATGCAGTGGCGGCACCCTGACTTCGGCCGATACCACGGTCACCTCCACCGCGGGGGTTCCGGACGGTTCGGCGGAGTCCGCCGCGTCCAGCACCGCGACCACCACGAAGACGGTCCCGCCGGTGGCGTCGGTTGCCGGGACACCGGCGCTGGGCGCCACGGGACTGTCGCCGGCGGACCCGATCACCATCGCGGTCGCCAAGGGCAGCATCGACGACCTGAGCATGACGAACCCGGACGGCAAGGTCGTGCTCGGCACGGTCTCGCCTGACAAGACCAGCTGGACGCTGAGTGAGGTGCTCGGCTTCGGCAAGGTCTACACCGTGACCGGCACAGCGACCGGCACCGACGGCAAGCAGATCCCGATCACCGGTACGTACACCACCGTCGGCGAGGACGCCCAGGTGCGGAACACCATCAACCCGGCCGATGGCGCCGTGGTAGGGGTGGCCGCGCCGATCAGCGTGAGCTTCGGGGTCGAACCCGAGGATCGGGTGGCGGCACAAAAGGCCGTCACCATTACCACGGTGCCGGTGGTGGAGGGCGCCTGGGGCTGGGTCCAGCATGACGACGGCCGCTGGGCGTTGGACTACCGGACCAAGGAGTACTGGCCGGCCGGCACCCAGGTGCACGTTCAGGCCAAGCTGTACGGGCTGAAGCTCGGTGCGAATGCCTACGGCTCGTCCGATCTGACGACCGATTTCACCATCGGGCGCAACCAGGTCGTCATCGCCGACGTCAACTCGCACGAGCTGGTCGTCCAGCAGGACGGCGTCCCCGTCGCCTCCTACCCGGCGTCCTACGGCCGGGGCGAGGACACCGGCGACCCGAACCTGATCACCCGGTCCGGTATCCACGTGGTCAACGAATTCAACGAGACCAAGTTGATGAGCAACCCGCGGTACGGCTACTCGAACATTCCGGAGAAATGGGCGGTGCGGATCAGCAACAACGGCGAATTCATCCACGCCAACCCGGCCAGCACCGACGCGCAGGGCTCCTCCAATGTCACGCACGGCTGCGTCAACCTGTCGCTGGGCGACGCCGACGCGTATTTCCACAGCGCAATCTGGGGCGACCCCGTCGAGATCAGCGGTACCACCGTGCAACTCGGCCCGGAAGACGGGGAAATCTACATCTGGGCGTTGCCCTGGGACCAGTGGTTGACCTTCTCCGCGCTGTGACCCATGCCTGTGACCCATGCTGTGAATCCCGGCGGCCGTCCGAGGGCCGCGCGGATCCGGCCGGCGTCCGGATGAGCGCGGAGAAGCGGATCGTCGGTGCCTGGGTGGTGCCCCGGCCTGGCGCAGTCCTCGAGGCGGGCGAGATCGCCTTTGCGCCGTCATCAGGG
>JBBQJM010000304.1:0-5609 GCA_038325895.1 Mycobacteriales bacterium | reverse complement strand
GCACGACGAGTGGTGATCGGCGACCTGCGGGTGCAGCGGATCGAGCAGAGCGGAGGGCGGCGGTCGTGGACGATCCTGACGCCGGACGGTGGCGAGCACGGCGAGGCCGACCGGTTCCTGCGTGAACACGACGGGTCCGGGACGCAGCGGACCTACGCGTATCTGCTGGTCGACCATCTGCGTTGGCTGCAACGCGAACGCCTGACGATCGAGCGGGTGGGGCTGCGGGACCTGGAACGCTACATGGGTTTGCTGGGTGCGGATGTCCGGTTGCCGCTGGGCGAGCCGTGGCGGCAAGGGAAACGTCCGTACGGGCCGGCGGCGTTGTCGATCACTGCGGCGTGCGTGAAAGGCTTCTACCTGCATCAGGCCTCGTTGGGCGTCAACCGCGAACTCGGCAAGACCCTCGACCGCAGCCGGCTGCCCTCACGCGCCGACCGGCGACGACGGTTCCTGGGGCATACCACCACGGCGGTTCCGGCCAACCCGCTCGCGCCGCCCGCGCCGCGGCGGCGGCATCCGAAGATGCTGCCGGACGGCGCCCGGGAACGATTGCTGGCCACGGTGCGGTCGGCGCGCGATCGCCTGGTGGTGACCTGGTTGAGCGACGGCGGCCTGCGGGTCGGCGAACTGTGCGGGCTGCATCTGGTCGACCTGCACCTACGCGGCGACGCCGCCTGCGGGCAGTGCCGCACCCCGCATCTGCACGTGTGTCACCGCCCTGACAACCCGAACCACGCCGAGGCGAAGACCAAACATCCCTGGCGGGTCGACGGTGGGACCGTGTGCGGCGGGTTGATCAAGCGGGTCAGCCCGGCGATGATCCACACCTACTTCGAGTACATCACCGCCGAGTACCCGCGTGGGTGCATCGATCACGGGATGCTGCTGGTGCAGCTGCACGGCGATCAGGTCGGGCGGCCGTGGGCGCCGGTCGCGGCGCGGCGGATGCTGGCCCGCGCGGGGCAGCGCGCCGGGCTGGGCGTGATCCGGCCGCACATGTTCCGACATTCGTTCGCCTCGGCGGTGCTGGATGCCTCCGGCGGCAACCTGGTCATCGCCCGCGACGCCGGCGGCTGGGCGTCCGCGGCGATGGTCGACGAGGTCTACGGCCACGCCGATGTGCACGACCCCGCCTTCGACGCCGCGCTGCGCGGCGTCTGGGGTGAACAGCAGTGACCGGCGCGAATGCCCTGCCGCTGCAACCGTGTTCGCCGGGCCGGGACCGCGAGGACCGTGACCGGCTGGAGATCCTGACTGCGTTGATCAACGGGCCTTCGTTCGACCCGATGTTCCGCCCGGACGTGATCGACGTCCCGGCCGATCACCCGGTCTACCGGTGGATCTGCGTTGTCGATCGCTGCGAACGGCCACGTACAGGCGGCACCGACCTGTGCGGCGAGCACCAGCAGCGATGGGCACAAGACCGCGCGCGGGGCGCCGGGAAGGCCGAGTTCCTCTTGGCCGCAAAGGGTTTGCTGCGGCATGTGCGTGTCGAGGACATGCCGTGCCGGATCTGTCCGGACCGGCCGGTGGTGCATTCGGAGCTGCTGCTGTGTCGCTCCCACAACCTGCGGTGGTACCGGCACAGGCAGACCATCGGCGAGGCCGCCGATTTCGCCGAATGGTGCCGCGTCCAACCGGCGCTGGCCGGATACGGCAGGTGCACGGTGACGGTGTGCCTGAGCCGGGCGAACTCGCCGTTGGGGTTGTGCGGGCGGCACGAGAGCCGCTACGACCGCGACGACCGACCGGGTGGGGCGGTGCTGCCGGATCGTTGGTGGCACCGCTTCGAGCAGCACGACCGGCCGGTGCCGATCGAGTACGCCGACGAGCACGCGTTCCGGCGGTGGTGCGCCACCACACCCGCGCCGCCGTTCCGCGGACAGATCAACCTGCTCGGGCTGCGCCCGCTGGTGGCCGCCGAGCTGAAATGGGGCCTGTTCATCAGCACCCGACGGTCCCGGCCGCAACGGCGTGACCTCGGCTGGATACGTTCGGTGGTGACCGCATGCCGCGACAGCGAAATCGACTCCCTCGTCGGGTTCGAACCCGGCCAGAGCTGCCCGCAGATGGCCGCGACGATCATCCGGCAAATCCAGTCGGAGTTGCGGCTGGTCTACTTCACCCCGGCCGACACCCGCGAGGCCGGGTTCCTCGAAACCGACCACTTCGGGGTGCGATTCCCTGCCCGGGGTAGCCATTTCGACCTCACCGGGATCCCGCAACGGTGGCTGCGCGGGCTGGTCTGGGACCACCTGGCCGAACTGCTGCCATCCGGCGTACTCACCCGGATCTGGCAACGCGTCCTCGCGCTCACCGCCGTGGTCTGGCACAACGAAAACATCGGCGCACCCATCAAGCGCTCACTCATCGCCTACGACCACTGACCCCTTGGAATCATTCATTCTAGCGGTGTCGGCCGACACCTCGTGTGCCACCACGGTGGGGCACCTTGGTGGGCGGAACCCGGTCTCTGTTGTTGCCGAACCGGCTGGAGATGACGGTGTCCGGCCACGGATGGCCCCGCCCGGCGGGTTCCAGCACCGCGGCCAGTGAGAGCGACTGGGCGGGGGCCAGCGGCACGCTGCGACCAGCACGTCAGGATCCTGGTCCAATCCTCGTCACAGGACCGACTGTTCGGTTGCTGCTCAAGCCCCTGATCGGGAGCGGTCCGTCGCGTCCCGCAACGCGGCCTGGATCCCCCGGGACGCCCGGCACGACAAGGGCTCGACGGCTCTCGTGCCGTCCCACGGCAACATGATGTGGCCGATGCTGCTCTCTGTCGCCGCGCTCGGCGGGTCCGGATCGATCAGCGAGATCAGCGACGCGGTGATCGGGCGGCAGCGATACGTCGACCCGCAGCAGCGGTCTTGCACACGGACCCCAACGAAGATCGCTACCGCCTGTCGTGGGCTCGCAGCCATCTCAAGCTGGCTGGGTTGCTCATCGACAGTTGCGTCGCGGAACCCCGGCGCGCACCAGGGGTCGCGCCACCGTGTTGGACCAGCCGGAGGCGTCTCTGCCCGGCTCATCGTTCCGGTACCCCGCGGGGGAAGCCAGGTCGGGTGATACTTGGCCGGGCGATTGGGTGATGGATGGTGGGTTGGTGACGGTAAGTAACCGGGTGGTGGTGTCGCCGCATTTCGATGACGCGGTGCTGTCCTGTTGGCGCGCGATTACCGGCGGCGGGGGAGAGGGGGTCCAGGTCACCGTGGTGACGGTGTTCGGTGGGGCCCCACCGGCCGGGGTCGCGGTGGGTGAGTGGGATCGGGCCGCGGGGGCAGCCGATCCGCAGTCCGGGTGGCGGACGCGTTGCGCGGAGGACGAAGCCGTGCTCACCGCCGCCGGCGCGTGGGTGGTGCAGCTGCCGTTCGTGGATGCGCAGTACCGCACCGCGGGGGTTCCGCGGGCGGCGGTGGCCGCGGCATTGGCCGACCTCGTGAGGGACGCCGATGAGGTGTGGATCCCGGCCGGGATCGGCGGGCACCCAGATCATCTGTTGGTCGCCGAGATCGGTCAGCTGGTCAGCGGCGGGCGCCGTCGCTGCCTGTACGCCGACCTGCCGTACGCCGCCGCGGCCCCGGGATGGCCGTTGCTGCTGGCGGCGGCACGGCGCGGGCGTCATGCCGAGGAGTCGTTGCGGGCGCAGTTGGACGTCTCACCGGTGCTGCCCGGGCTGGCGGTGCCGGTGCTGTCCGAGCTCTCCCCGGCGGAGCAGGCCACCAAGGTCGCAGCGGTGTTGTCCTATCGTTCGCAGGTGGCGCCGCTGGTCGGGGCGTTCGGCCGCTGGTTCGAGGACCCGTCGACCATGCCGTTCGAGCTGGCATGGGATGCGGGACCCGGACCGCGGCCGGGCCGACCCGTCGATGCCTTGACTGGTCACCCGATGGCCGTGCCGCTGCGGGAGCCCGCCGCCGAGGGACCGGGCACTGCGCCGTTTCTGACGGTGCTGGTCCGGACGTTGGGCACCCGCCCGGAGGAGTTGGCCGCGACGCTGCGGAGTCTGGCCGGGCAAGAATGCACCGATTTCGAGGTCCTGCTGCTGCACCACACCCAGCACCCGGGCACGGGCCGCGACGTCGGGTGGCATCCCGAGCCTGCCCTGCCCCGCGACCTGGTGCACCGGATCCGGATCGTCACCGTGGTGGGCGGCGCCCGCGGCCGGCCGTTGAACACCGGCATCGCACTGGCCACCAGCAGTTACGTGGCCATCCTGGACGACGATGATGTCGCGTTCCCCGACTGGGTGGCAACATTCCGGGACCTCGCCGCCCGGCACCCCGGAGCCGTGCTGCGCAGCCGGGTCCGCAGCGACACCCGGCAGGACGACGGCAGCTGGCGCCACGAGAACGCGTACGGGCCCGAGTCGTTCGACCCGGTCGATCATCTGCAGGTCAACAGCTCACCGATCTGCGGGCTGGCGTTCCCCCGGGACTGCTTCACCGACTTCGCGCTGCGGTTCGACGAGTCCCTCCCGGTCGTCGAGGACTGGGACCTGCTGCTGCAAGCCGCCGCGCTGTGCGGGGTCGCCGAGTCACCCGCGATCACCGCCGGGTACCGGCGGTGGAACCGCGCCGACGACTCGCTGGCCGTGCACAGCCCCACCGTATGGGAAGCCGCGATGCGCACCGTTGTCGCCATTGCCGACCAACGGCCGCTGCTACTGCCCCCCGGGTCGGTGTCCCGGCTCCGCCGCGACCGGGACACCCTGACCCAGCTGCGCGGACAGGCATCCGAGGCTGAACAGGACCACCGGCAACAGTTGACCGCGCACCGGCAGGAACTCGACCGGCTGACCGCGCAGGCTGCGCACGAACGCGGCACCCTGCTCGCCGCGCACCAGCAGGAACTCGCCGGCCTCCGAGAACGGCACGCTGCCGAGGTCGCGGCGGCTATCGACCGGACGACCCTGATGTTCCACCGGTCGACCAGTTGGAAACTCACCGCCCCGGTCCGCGCGCTGGGCTCACTCCGGCTCCGGCTCGCCCGGAAACAACTCCCGCAGCCATCTCCGGAACCCCCACCGAACAGCCCGGCGCCCACACCGTGGCCCGACGACCCGCGGCCACCCGCGCCGGGTATCGCCCTGCAACCACCACCGGACCCCACGGTTCGGACTTGGCCGGCCACCCAGTTCGAGCAGCTGTACCGGCAGCACCCCGACCCGTGGGGCTACACCTCAAGCTGGTACGAGCAGCGTAAATACGCGATCACCGTGGCCTGCCTCCCGCGGCGGCGCTACCGACGGGCGTTCGAACCCGGCTGCTCCATCGGCGTCCTCACCGAACTGTTAGCCGCTCGGACCGACTCGTTGATCTCCGCCGACTTCGCCGCGACCGCTGTGGAGCACGCCAAACACCGGTTGGTCGGTTGCCCGCACGTCGACATCCGGCGACTGTCGGTGCCCGCCCAATGGCCGGAAGGGGCCTTCGACCTGATCCTGATCAGCGAGATCGCCACCTACCTCAGCGACCAGGACCTCAGCATCTTGGTGCAGAAGACCACCGGGTGCCTGGAATCCGGCGGAACCCTGATGCTTGTCCACTTCCGGCCCGACACCGGAACCCCGCACACCGCCGATCAGGTCCACGACCGGTTCCGGCGCC
>JBBQJM010000303.1:0-5613 GCA_038325895.1 Mycobacteriales bacterium | reverse complement strand
AGCCGTGGCTGACACCGTTCGTCCAGAACGCCGCCGGGTGAATGTCATCGGCCTGATGTTCGCACTGGCGTTCCTGGCGGTGGCATCGGTGGGATTCACCGGCGACCCGTGGTGGCTGTTGAATTCGGCGACCAAGTGGGTGATCGCCGGAGCGGTGGCCGTCGTCGGCATCAGCCTGCTATCCACGGCGCTGCCCGGTCGGAATCGAAGGAACCTGAGCTGATCGTCAGCTGACTGGCTCCCGGCGAAACCCCCTGTCGCCGGGCCCGAGGTCCCGTCGCCGGTTCCGACCGGCGGCGGGACCTTCTTCATGTTGCGGCGGGTTCGGGATGGGGCAAGGGTGAGCGTGGGGGCGCAACAGCGTGACCAGCGACATCACTGCCGAAGCCGGCAAACATCATTGGAGGGACCTTTCTATGGCACTGGACACCTTCGTCCTCGTCGCCGCCCAGTACGACAACCAGAATGACGCGCTCGCCGACTACGACGCGGTCAAAGCGGTCTACAAGGAACTCGACATCATCGACACCTATGACGCAGCCGTCGTGAGCAAGGACGCCGACGGCAAGGTCAAGATCGTCAAGCGGCATGAACAGCCGACTCGTGACGCCGCCAAGGGCGGCCTCGGGCTGGGCCTCGCGGTCGGTGCCCTGGTCGCGCTGTTCCCCGCCGTCGGCATCGGCGCGGGGTTGCTATGGGGCGGGGCCGCCGGTGCGGGTGTCGGCGCGCTGGCCGGACACGCGGCGGCGGGGCTGAGCCGCTCGGACCTGAAGGACCTCGGCGAACTGCTCGACGAGGGTCAGAGCGGCTTCGTCCTGGTCGCCGCCGCTGATGTGCAAGCACACCTGGATCGCGCCATCAAGCGCGCCAAGAAGACCGTGAAGAAGGAACTGCAGGCCGACACCGACTCGCTGAAGAAGGACATCGACGCTCTCGGCACCGAGCCGGCCACCAGCTGACGCACGCCGGCGGCGTCAGCAGCACTGTCAACTCAGCACTGTCAACTCAGCACCGCCAACTCAGCACCGCCAACTCAGCACCGCCAACGCACCACTGTCAACGCAGTGGTGAGATGACGCCGGCGCAGACCAACTCCTGGTACGCAGCACCGCCCGGCTGACACCCGGGCCGGTCCGGTGACCCGGCATCGTGGCCGAGCATCTCGCCCAGCCACCCGATCGCCAGCCGCTGCGCGGCCTGGACGTTCGTCGGTTCAGGAGTGCCGCAGACCCGGCGCTCGACCGCGCCCACCGACGCGCCGAGCAGATCGGCGTGTGATCCGCTGGTGAGCTGCACCCCGATGAACGGGCGCGACGCCATGCCGTCGACGACCACCGCAACGCCTCGATGGTGGGCGTTGCAGGAGTTCGGCGGCGACGCCACCGTCAGCACGGGAACATTGTTGCGGTCCACCAACGCCAGCGATCCCGCCATGGTTCGGTCGATCACCGACGTCACCGGGTCCGCCAGCACCACCCCGGCGAGTTCGGGCCATCCCGGCCGTGATCGGTCGCGGCGAGCCTCGATGAGCCGACCAGCCAGGTACAGCGCAGCCTCACCGCCGGCCGAATGCCCGACGAACGCCATCCTGTCCGACAACACCGCCGGCGAGCTCGGCGGGTGACCCGACATCCTCAGACCCGACTTCCCCAGGGCCCCACGGTAACTCGCAGCGAGAGCGCCGGCACCCACCGGATTGCTGTCGACCCCTCTGTCGCCGCCATCCGATGGCGCAGGATCGAACACCTCGGCCACATGGTTCAGGAACCGGGGGTTGTTGCCCAGGTTCTGCACCGTGCACCCGAACAGGTCAGCGGTGGGCAGGGTCGGCGCCACCACGAGGAACCCCGCTTGAGCTGCGCGCGTCGCGAACTCGGTCCACACCTTCCGGCTCTCCACGAAGCCGTGCTGCGCCCACACCAGACCCCGCGGTTCACCCGCCGGGAAGTACCAGTCAGTCGGCAAGCGGTAGGTCAGAAATGCGCAGCGCACCGCCAGTGAGGTCGACACCTTCACCACCTCGCCGCGGCCCGCCGTCACGACGGCGCCAGGTGTTCCGGCACCGTCGTACCCGCTGTCCGGATGATCGGGCGGGCGACCCGCAGGGCAACCACGCCGACCAGCACAACCACCACGGCCGTCACAGCCAACGCCAGCCCGGTCGTGCGATCCCCCAACCCGACCAGCGGGGCAGTGACCGCGCCGAGCGCGAACTGCGCGAGACCGAACAGCGCGGAGGCCGCGCCGGCGATCCGGCGATGCCGGTCCATCGCGATCGCCGAGGAGTGCGGCAGCGCCAAACCCACCGACGAGACCATGACGAACAACGAGACCAGCAACATCGCCAGACCCCACCCGACGAGCACGGTCACCAGCAACAGCACCGCCCCCACCAGCGCCTGACCGACCCCCCAGCTGAGCAGCGCGAACGAGGTCGTGTGGTGCAGCAGCATCCGGCCGACCTGGGTGGCCGCGACGATGCCCAGCGCGTTCAGCGCGAAACAAGCGCTGAACCACTGCGCCGACAACCCGAACCCGTCCTGCAACAGGAACGGCGACGCCGAGATGTAGGCGAACATCGCCGCCGAGACCATGGTGCCGGCCAGCACCGTGGCCGTGTACCCGCGATCGCGCAGCAACGTGCGGAACGCCCGCAGGTCGCCGGTCATCCCGCCGGACGACCGCCGCTCCGGCGGCAGCGTCTCGCGGATCACGAAGAACGCCAACAGCAACATCACGACCCCGATGCCGGCCAGCACCCAGAACACGGTCCGCCAGGTGCCGACCCTCAGCACCTGGCCGCCGATCACCGGCGCCAGAATCGGGGACAGCCCGTTGATCGCAGCAATGGCCGAGAAGTACGCCGCTGCAACCTTTCCGGCGAACAGGTCTGCGACGACCGCACGGCCGACGACGATCCCGGCGGCGCCCGCCGCGCCCTGCAAGAGGCGCGTCGCGATGAGCACTGTCATGGAGGTCGTCACCGCACAGACCACTGAGGCGGCGACGAACACCGCGACGCCGATCAGCAGCGGCCCCCTGCGGCCGAAGCGGTCCGACGCCGGCCCGGTGATCAGCTGACCGACCCCGAGCCCGACGATGCAGGCCGACAAGGTCAGCTGAGCGGCGCTCGCCGTGGACGACAGGTCGCCGGGCAGCTGGGGCAGCGCCGGGAGGTACATGTCCAGGCACAGTGGACCAAAGGAGGACAACGCGCCGAGCGCGACGACGAGCCACGCCCCGCCCGGTCGAACCGGCCTCACTCCCATTCGATGGTGCCCGGCGGCTTGCTCGTCACATCCAGCACCACACGGTTCACCTCGGGTACCTCTCCGGTGATCCGGTTCGAGATCCGGGCCAAGAGGTCGTAGTCCAGCCTCGACCAGTCCGCCGTCATCGCGTCCTCGCTGGACACCGGGCGCAGCACGATCGGGTGCCCGTAGGTCCGGCCGTCGCCCTGCACGCCCACCGAGCGGACGTCGGCCAGCAACACCACCGGGCACTGCCAGATCTGCGCGTCCACTCCGGCGGCGGTCATCTCTTCCCGGACGATCGCATCGGCCGCCCGCAGCACGTCCAGCCGGGACGCAGTCACCTCGCCGATGATCCGGATGCCAAGGCCGGGACCCGGGAAGGGGTGGCGCTGCACGATCGCCTGCGGGAGTCCGAGCTCGGCACCCAGCAGCCGAACCTCGTCCTTGAACAGCGTGCGCAGCGGCTCCACCAACTCGAAGGTCAGGTCGTCGGGTAGGCCGCCGACATTGTGGTGGGACTTGATGGTCGCGGTGCCCGTCCCACCGCCGGACTCGACAACATCGGGGTACAGGGTGCCCTGCACCAGGAACCGCACCCCGCCGGCCTCGGCCGATACCGACGCAGCGGCATCCTCGAACACTCGGATGAACTCCCGGCCGATGATCTTGCGCTTGGTTTCCGGATCGGAAACCCCGGCCAGCGCAGCCAGGAACCGCACGGAGGCATCGACGGTGACCAGGTTGATCCCGGTGGCCGCGACGTAGTCCCGCTCGACCTGCTCCCGCTCCCCCGCCCGTAGCAGCCCATGATCGACGAACACGCAGGTCAACTGATCCCCGACGGCCCGGTGCACCAAGGCTGCGGCCACCGCGGAGTCAACGCCACCCGACAGCCCGCAGATGACCTTTTCCTGGCCGACCGTGGCCCGGATCGACTCGACCTGCTCCTGCAGGATCTCCGACGGCGTCCAATCCGGCCTGATCCCGGCGATCTCGTGCAGGAAGCGGCGCAGCACTTCCTGCCCGAACTCGGTGTGCGCGACCTCTGGGTGGTACTGCACACCGGCCAATCGCCTGTCCAGATTCTCGAACGCGGCGATCGGGGTGTCGGCCGTGGTGGCGGTGACCGCGAACCCCGGCGGCGCGGTGGCGACCGAATCACCGTGGCTCATCCACACTCCGAGGGAGTTGGGGAGGTCACGCAACAACGTCCCGGCGGGGTCGGTGACGCTGAGCCTGGTGGCGCCGTATTCGCGCCGGCCAGTCCGGTCCACCCGCCCGCCGAGGGCAAGGGCCATGGCCTGGAAGCCGTAACAGATTCCGAACACGGGAATGTCGGTGTCGAACAGCGCTTCGTCCACCTGTGGCGCGTGGTCCGCGTAGACGCTGGACGGTCCGCCGGACAGGATCACCGCGGCTGGCGCAATCGCTGTGATTTCATCGACGCTGATCGTCGACGGCACGATCTCCGAGTACACATTGGCCTCACGGACCCGGCGGGCGATCAGCTGCGCGTACTGGGCACCGAAGTCCACCACCAGCACGGGGTGCGCCTCCAAGTCGGGCGGACCGGCCGGCGAGGTCGCTGCCGGTGACGCCGCTGAAGAGGACGTCTCAGTTGGCACGCCCTGCCGCCTTTCGGTCATCGAGAACCGCCGCAGTCTATCGAGCACCGCATCCCACTCCTTACGCTGGAGCGACAGCCCACCAGCGACGGAGGTTCCGGTGACGGTGCTGATCGACCCGCCGCGCTGGCCCGCGCACGGCCGGGTGTGGTCCCACCTGGTCAGCGATGAGTCCTACGACGAGCTACATACCTTCGCCGCCGCGCAGAACATTCCCTCGCGCGGATTCGACCACGACCACTACGACGTGCCCGTGGAGCGCTACCAGACTCTGGTCGACGCCGGAGCCGAACCGGTCGACTCGCGGGAGCTGCTCCGACGCATCTGCAAAGCCGGGCTTCGGCAACCCCAACGCGATCGCCGAACACGATCCGCGCAATAGACCTGCCGGGCTGAGCCTCCCCTCCGGCGCCGATCGGATCCGCGGCCTCTCTCCGCGATCAGCTACGGCGCTCTTGCGGACCGAAACTCAGGCCCGATGGTGGAAGGGGTTGTGGTGCATCATGTTGCGTCGTGGTACGCGGGTCGGGTCGATCCATGCCGGGGGGAGGTATTCGGGGACACCGTCGGCGGCGAACCGGATTTCCCAGTCACCCTGGTGGACCAGTCGGTGATGATGCGGGCAAACGAGCACACCGTTGTGGTAGGTGGTGGCTCCGCCCTGCGACCAGTGCTTCACATGGTGGGCGTCGCACCAGGAGGCGGGGCGGTCGCAGCCGGGGAAGGTGCAGCCC
>JBBQJM010000302.1:0-5647 GCA_038325895.1 Mycobacteriales bacterium | reverse complement strand
CCAAAGTGGACGGATCGGTCCGGGCGAAGGCCATGGACTTCCTGCAGAAACTGGCCGCGGACGACACCACCCTCGGGTTGCACGTCGAACCGATCCGGAACTCCGCCGATGCGCGGGTCCGGACCGGCCGCGTCGACCAATTCTGGCGGGCCGTCATGTTCCGCCTCGACGACGGCGGCGAACGGCACTACGTCGTGCACGGCGTCTTTCCGCACGACCGGGCCGAGGAGATTGCTCGCCGGATCACCCTGACCGTCAACCCGGTCAATGGTTTCCCCCAGATCGCCGAGGTGGTCACGCGGCCGGCGCCGTCGTTCGTCGCCGCACCGACCGCGCCTGCTCAACCAGCCGTGCCTGCGGAACCAGCCGTGCCTGCTCAGCCCTTGCTGATCCGGCAGGGCCGGACCTCGGACCAATTGGTGGACGTCCTGGGCATTCCGCCTGACGTGGCGACGGCGGCGTTGGCCGCCATCGGCGAGGACGAACTGCTCGCGCTGGCCGGACAGCACGAGGGCTGGCTCGGCCTGATGCTGCTCGACCTGGCCACCGGCGACAGCATCGAGTCGATCACCGAGCGACTCGAGGTGGCGCGCCCGGCGGAGCAGACCGGTGACGCCGCTGAGCTCGATTCCCGTGTGCTCGATTCCCTTGTCCTCGATTCCCTGAAAAGGCCTGCGGCGCAAACACAATTCGCCTTCATCGACGATCAGGACGAGCTGCGTCGGGTCATCGAGAGCGGAGACCTCAAGGCCTGGCGCACGTTCCTGCACCCGGAACAGCGCCGTTATGTCGGCGCGACGTTCAGCGGGCCGTTCCGCCTCTCCGGTGGGGCCGGCACGGGCAAGACCGTCGTACTGATACATCGCGCCCGCGCGCTCGCACGCCGCGACCCGACGGCGCGCATCGTGCTCACCACCTTCACCACGAACCTCGCGGACGCCCTGCGCGAAGACGTGGCGGAATTGGATCCCGCCCTCGCTCCGGCCGGACGCCTGGGCGGGTCGGGAGTGTTCGCGGCGGGCGTGGATTCTCTGGCCGCGGCGGTGGTCCGACAGGGCGGGTCCGCCATCGCGGAGGCGGTTGACGCGGTGCTGGGCGGCCCCCGGGCAGCGGTGAACTCGCGGACGCCGGCCATGCGGTGGCGGGACGTCGTCGAGGCGGCCTCCACGCTGCTACCCCCGGCGATCGCCACCGAGGCGTTCCTGTCCGCTGAGTACGGACTTTTGGTGCTGCCGAACCGCATTCGGACGGCGGAGGAGTACCTGCGGGTACGCCGGCCAGGTCGCGGCGTGGCGCTGGACCGGGGGCGCCGGCACCAGGTGTGGGACCTCATCGAGGCATATCGGGCGCAGACCCGGCTGGACGGCACGCTCGACTACGCCGAGGCGGCGGCAGTGGCCGCTTCGTACCTCGAGCTACACGGACCGCTGGTCGATCACGTGCTCGTCGACGAGGGGCAGGATCTGTCGCCCGTGCATTGGCAGATGCTGCGCGCGCTCGTCGCCCAGGGGCCGGACGATCTGTTCCTCGCGGAGGACTCGCATCAGCGGATCTACAGTTCCCCCGTCGTACTCGGACGGTATGGCATCCGGATCGTCGGCCGATCTCGTCGGCTGACGCTCAACTACCGAACGACTGCGCAGAACCTCCGCTACGCCCTCGGCATCCTCGAAGGCGGGTCCTACGTGGACCTGGAGGAGAAGGCCGAGACGACCGGCTACCGCTCGGCACGGACCGGCCCCGTTCCGCGCGTTGAGAAAGTCGATTCGCTGGCCGCCGAGCTGGACAGCGTCTGCGAGGTCGTGCGGGGCTGGATCCAGGGCGGCACCCAGCCGGACGCGATCGCTGTCCTCGTACACGATCGCTACCAGCGGCAACGCGTCGCAGGCGCGCTGACCCAGGCCGGACTACCCGCGCGGGAGATCGACCGCGACCGTCCCGTTCCGGGCCGGGTGTCGGTGCTGACCATGCACCGGGCCAAGGGCACGGAGTTCTCCAAGGTGGTGCTGGCCGGTGTCGGGTGGACCAGCGACGCCAAGCAGCGCCGGTTGGCCGCTCTCGACCCGGCCGAGCGGCACGATGCCGAGCTGCGAGCGCGGTCCCTGGTGTACGTCGCGGCCACCCGTGCCCGTGACGAGCTGGCCGTCGTCAGGCGGTAGTCCTGGCGCGCATAGCGACCCCGCGAAGCCGGCGCAATTTGATCGGGTAGACATCCAGCGGCGAAAGCGCCACAATTGTGGCCATGGCTTCAGCTGAATCGCTGCGCTCGGTTCGCGACCATCTGTCCGAAGTCGTCGACCGGGTGGAACACCAGCACGAGCGCGTCATCATCACCCGCAACGGGCGTGATGCGGCCGTCGTGATCAGCCCGGCGGATCTCGCCGAGCTCGAAGAGACCATTGCCGTGTTGAGCGACCCGGAGGCATTGGCCGATATCCGCGAGGCCGACGCCGCCTACGCCCGCGGCGACGTCGTCCGCGGCGTCGACGCAGTCCGCAACCTCCTCCCTTGACCGAAGCGGAACCATACGAGCTCGTCCTCACCCCTCCCGCCCGTGGCGCTCTGACCGATCGACTTCCCGAAGCGGTCGCGACTGCAGTCATCGACTTCCTCACGACAACGCTGATAGCGCAACCACGACGAGTCGGCAAACCGCTACGCGGTGACCTGGCCGGCATCCGGTCTGCCCGGCGAGGTACTTACCGAGTGCTGTACCGACTTCGTGAAGACCCGCGGGAGGTCATCGTCGTCCGTATCGACCATCGAAAGGACGCCTACCGACCACGCTGAGATCAAGCACACGCCCGCTGCCTGGAACGTAGGTACGCCGACCGCGCTGTCGGGTGAGCGGACGGCGGCCGCTCGCGCGGCACGCTGCCGGTGGCGCTAGGTTTTTGCGCATGACTGTCGCCGCGTCCGCCCCCCTTCGTCAGCGCGCCGCCTACAGGGCGCTGGAGCAGCACTACCAGGGCATCAAGGACACCCACCTCAAGGACCTGTTCGCCGCCGATCCGGCCCGGGGGACCGCCTTGACGCTGGAGGCCGAGGGCATCTACCTGGACTACTCCAAGCACCGGGTGACGGCGGAAACGATCGACCTGCTGCACCAGCTGGCCCAGGAATCGGACCTGGCAGGGCTGCGGGCCGCGATGTTCGGCGGCGAGCACATCAACATCACCGAGGACCGGGCCGTGCTGCACGTCGCGCTGCGCGCCCCGGCGGACGAGGTGATCACCACCGACGGCGAGAACGTGGTGCCCGGCGTACACGAGGTACTCGGCCGGATGCGCGCGTTCGCCGACCGGGTGCGCTCGGGGGAGTGGACCGGGCACACCGGCAGGCGGATCGTGAACATCGTCAACATCGGCATCGGCGGGAGCGATCTCGGTCCGGTGATGGCGTACGAAGCGTTGCGGTACTACAGCCAGCGTGAGCTCACCTTCCGGTTCGTCTCGAACGTGGACGGCACCGACTTCGCGGAGAAGACCCACGACCTGGACCCGGCAGAGACGCTGTTCATCATCTCCTCCAAGACCTTCACCACCCTGGAGACGATGACCAACGCCGGCTCCGCACGGGCCTGGGCGCTGGCGACCCTGGGCGACAAGGCCGCCGTGGCCAAGCATTTCGTCGCCGTCTCGACCAATGCGGAGGCAGTATCGGCATTCGGCATCGACACCGCGAACATGTTCGGATTCTGGAACTGGGTGGGTGGCCGGTATTCGATGGAATCGGCGATCGGGCTGTCCACGATGATCGCGATCGGGCCGGACAATTTCGAGCAGTTGCTGGCCGGGTCGCATTCCATCGACGAGCATTTCCGCACCGCACCGCTCGGCGAGAACCTGCCGGTACTCATGGGTTTGCTGACCTTCTGGTACGTCGAGTTCTTCGGCGCGCAGACCCAGGCGGTGCTGCCCTACGACCAGTATCTCAACCGGTTCCCGGCCTACCTGCAGCAATTGACCATGGAATCCAACGGAAAGTCCGTCTCGCTCGACGGCCGCCGGGTCGATTACAACACCTCGCCGGTCTATTGGGGTGAGCCTGGCACCAACGGCCAGCACTCGTTCTATCAATTGATCCATCAGGGCACCCTGACGATTCCGGTGGACTTCATCGCGTTCCTGCACTCGCTGAATCCGCTGGGGGAGCACCACGATTTCCTGACGTCCAACGTGTTCGCGCAGGGCGAGGCGCTGGCATTCGGCAAGACCGCCGATCAGGTCCGCGCAGAAGGCACCGCCGAGGAGCTGGTGCCGTTCAAGGTGTTCGAGGGCAACCACCCGTCGTCCACGTTCCTGGTCGAGAAGCTCACCCCGTACGTGCTGGGGCAGCTGGTCGCGCTGTACGAGCACAGCGTGTTCACCCAGGCGGCGGTGTGGTCCATCGGTGCGTTCGACCAGTGGGGCGTCGAGCTCGGCAAGCAACTCGCGCAACGCGTCGCACCAGAGCTGCAGGCGGAGAACGAGCCGGACCTCGCGCACGACAGCTCCACCAACGAGCTGATCAGGCGGTACCGCGCCGCCCGCTGACCGTGAGGTCGCGCTGATCAACGGTGACCGTCCCCGCCGTGCCGTTCACGGTCACCACGTCACCGGTCGACAGGTGCTCGGTGGCCAGCGGAACGCCGACAACGGCGGGGATCCCGTACTCGCGGGCCACCACGGCGCCGTGGGAATTCGGGCCGCCCATCTCCATCACCAACCCACCGGCGGTCAGGAACAGCGGAGTCCAGCCAGGATCCGTCGACGGCGCGACGAGGATCTCACCGGGTTCGAGCCGGGCGCCCACCGGGTCGAGGATCACCCGGACGGTCCCGGTGACGGTGCCCGGTGAGGCCGCGACCCCGGACAGGTCCCCGGCGTCTGTCGCCGCATCGGCCGGTGCGGTCGCCTCCGGTTCGGTCCCGTCGGAGAGCATCACCCTCGGCACCCGGCGCCGGCGCAATTCCTGGTCGTAGCTCTCCCGGCGCTCGGTAGCCAGGCCGCGCAGGGAGGTACCGCCCAGACCGGCCCGTGCCTCGTCGATGCTGAACCAGAAGATGTCGCCAGCCGCGTCGATGCGGCCTTCGGCGGCGAGCACCTCACCGACCGCCCAAAGGTTCCGGCGGACTGCGGCCAACGCGAGAATCAGGTTGTTCTTGGGCATTTCGCGAATGCCGATCAGCTGGCGCGTGCGGCCGAGGGCGAACCGGACCACCGCGCCGCGGAGCGGGCCGGACGCCGACGCGAGCCGGTCCACCATCTGCGTCGCCTCGCGGGTGCTGCGCTCGAACACCACATCCGGCGCCATGTCAGGGTTCTCGAGTCGAAGGTAGTTGGCCAGTACCCCGAGGATGTGCGTTGGGTCCTCCGACCACCGCGGCAGCCCGACGTCGATCTCGGCGACGGCGCGATGACCGTAGCGGGCGAGAAAGTCCGCCAAGCCTGTCTGCAGCGCCGGCGGCAGGTGGCCCGTCCCGTACCGCCGGGCAAGCTCGCCGGCGGCCGTGTCCCGGAGCGCCGCGGCCGCGTCGTCGTCGGCGCGGACCCGCTGCGTCAGGGACCACAGCTCCAGGTCCATCTCGGTGGTGACGTTGTGCGGCAAACCTTTCAGGGTGATCTGCAGGTCGCCGGGCTGGGTCCGCGACCGCAACAGCCGGGCG
>JBBQJM010000301.1:0-5656 GCA_038325895.1 Mycobacteriales bacterium | reverse complement strand
GCCCCGGGCACCTCCACCAGGACACCCGGGTCCGGTGGGCCGAGCCTGGACACCCCAACAGTGACCAGCCCGGCCTCAGCCGGCACGGTCGGGCACCGAACCAGGCAGGGCCGACCGCCGAGTACTGCGCTGCGCGGAGATGACGGCCACCGCACCGAGCAGGCACAGCGCCGGCACCACCAGAAAGGCCATCTTCACGCCGAAGGCGTCGGCCAGCGCGCCCAGCACGAACGGGCCCAACCCGGCTGCCGCGCCGAAACCCATGCTCGCCACCGCCACGGCCCGGTCCGGCTCGCCACCGGAGAACGTCATCACCATCGAGATGCCCAGCGGGAACTGACCGGCAATTCCCAGCCCGACGATGAACAGGCCAAGGATCGCGACCGTCACCGATGTCGTCGTCCACACCACCGCCCAGCCGGCCACCGTGACGGCGAGACCCACCAGGAACAGCCCGAGCGGCGGCCGCCGCCGGGCGATCCAGCCGATCAGGAAGCGACCGGCGGCCATACCACCGACGACTGCCGCGACGGCGCCGGTTGCGGTGCCCGGCGTGGCAGCCGTCTGGGCGGTCAGCAGGTCGGGAGTCCAGGTCACCGAGCAGAATTCGACCGCCACGGCGGCGACCACCGCCAGTGCCGCCAGCCAGGTCGCCCGCGACAGTCCGCGGGCAGAAAACCCTTGTGTGCCAGGCGGTACCGCGTCATAGGCGGGCACCGCACGCTGCCTGCTGATGAGCGCGTAGGCGATACCTGCCAGCGGCACGGTGACCAGCAGCGCGGCGCGCCAGGTCCAGCCCAGCGCCGTGGCCGCGCCGACGGCCAGCGGCGACACCAGTCCGACGGCGGCTGCCACCGCGTTCGCCTGGCTCAGCACGGACGGTCCCAGGATGCCGTGGTGATCGTTGATCACTGCGGTGGTCACGTTGATGGCGAGCGCGCCGGACAGGCCCGCCAGCACCATCGCCGGCAGGGTGAACGCCAGTTGCCCGACGGGCAGCAAGGATCCGGCAACGAAGGCCGCGACCGTGACGGCGAGGCCGACGACGCCGCGCAGTGCGGCACCGAACCGGCGCCAGCGGCGCACCAGCCTGACGCCGAAGAACCCCGCCACCATCACACCGGCTGACATCAACAGGCTGTGCAGGCCGGCGATCGTGCTGGAGGTGCCCAGTTCCTCCCGCAGCAGCGGAATGCTGGGACCGAGGCCGTAGATGAACCAGGTGTAGGTGCCGAGGGTGATGAACGTGGCCACGGTGGCCGCGTCGACGCCAACCGGCGCGGGCTTGCGATCAGCGAAGTCGTCGACCGAGTTCACCACGGCGCTGCGGCCGGCCGAGCGCGGTCATCGCCCCGGCTCCGGGTTCGCCACGGCCCCCGGACAGCCGGAACCGAGAGGTGAGGTGCGGACCGGTCGACCGACCCCGGACCTGGGAGCCGCTGAATCCGCATGCCCTCCAGGCTGCCAGACCGCCGGCGCTGGTGACCAACAGGCGGGATGTAGCCAGCAGCGAAACGTCCGTCGCGGCGACGTCCCTGCCGCAGTTTCCCGGCGGTGATGCGATTCGCCGGAGGATTTTGCCGTCAGTTAACCAAGGGCTGGCCGTGCGTTGTGACGTGCCCCCCTACCGTCAATGCAAGGAGCTTGACCACGACGTCACATCATCACGTCCGAACGCACCTGGCAGCACAGGGGCAACAAGGAGAAGATCACTATGGCCGCACTCGCCAGCACCTCGGTCGCCAGGGAATCCATCACCCTGGTGCCTGGCCACCGGCGGATCGGGCCGGATCCGGTACTGGAGGCGCTCGGTGTCTCGCGCCGATTCCGTTCAGGTTCGCTTCGCTCGGTGTCGGTCAAATTGGCGCCGGGCCAGCTGATCGCGATCACCGGGCCGGTGAACTCCGGAAAATCGACTCTGCTGTCATGCCTGGCGGGCCTGGATGTGGCCGACCAGGGGACGATTCTGGTGGAAGGAATAGACCTTTCCACGACGAGCGCACAGGCCAGGGCCCGGGTTCGGGCGCGTTCCGTGGGCGTGATGTTCCAGTCGGGCAACCTGCTCTCGCACCTGACCCTCACTCAGAACGTCCAGCTGGCACCGCGGCTGGTCGGCGGCGACCACCGCTGGGGTGTCTGGGATCTGCTCTCGGAATTCGGGCTCGCCCACCGCGGCATGGCTTATCCCGCGCAGTTGACCCAGGGTGAGATGGTGCGTGCCGCGCTCGCCGTGGCCCTGGTGAACGACCCTGCGGTCCTGCTGGTGGACGAACCCACCGCTGGACTGGACGAGGACGACGAGCAATGGGTGATCGATGCCCTGCTCCGTCGTGTCGGAGAGGGCCTGGCCGTGTTGGTGGCCAGCCGGAGCGAGGCAATGCTGGCCGTCGCGCACCGGGTCATCGGCCTGGGCCCGCCCACCGAGCCGGCGACCTGGGAATGGGACACCATTCGGTCGGCCGCCGCGTAACACCCGCCGGTCAGGCCGCCGGGACCGACAGCCTGACCGAGCCGCGGGGTGCGCCGGTCAGGGCACGGGGCCGCTCGGTGTCTCCAACCGGAACCCGTGAGCCCGCAGCGTGACGATCTCCGGCGCCGTCGCCCCGGTCAGCGCCGCGGCGCCGGCGAGCTTCTTGCGCAGGGAAGCGATGTGCACGTCGAGGGTCTTCGTCGAGCCGTACCAGTTGGAATCCCAGACGTCGGTCATCAACGTCGTCCGGCTGACCGCAACGCCCGGCGCCCGGACCAACCGGGCGAGCAATTCGAACTCCTTGGCCCGCAGGATGATCTCCTCGCCGGCCAGCCGCGCCTTCCTGGCACTGAGATCCACGTCCAGTGCGCCGACCGTCAGCAGTTGGTCGGCGAGTCCGGCTTCGGTTCGGCGCTCCACGGACCGGCTGTCGTCCGCCGCGCCGCCACGTCCGCGCCGCAGATGCGCGGAGACCCTGGCCATCAATTCGGCCAGCCGGAAGGGTTTCGTCAGATAATCGTCGGCTCCGGCCTCCAGCCCGAGCACCACGTCGATCTCCTCGCCGCGACCGGTGAGCATCACCAGCACGCAGCCGGACTGCTTCGCCCTGAGCCCGCGGCAGACGTCCAGTCCGTCCATGTCCGGCAGGCCGCGGTCGATGAGCGCCAGATCGAAGGCGCGGATGTCGGCTGCCGCCAGCGCCTCCGCACCCGAGGAGGCCAGCACGACCTCGTGCCCCTGCCGCTGCAGGCTGAGGGTGAGCACCCCGCCGATGGCTGCGTCGTCCTCCACGACAAGCAGTCCCCCCACGCCTCGACCCTAGCTAGCGGGCGGTCCGTTGGCATGCCGATGTTCGGCGTTCGCCGAATGTCTCCGTGGTCCCGCCGCGCTCCGCCCTGAGCGCGGCCCGTCAGAGGGCGAGCCGACGGTACGGGCGTTCCGGGGGGTTGGTCATCGGATCAGTGTTGTTGGCCCTGATCGCGCTCGCATCCTGTGCCGGCAGCTCTGAGCCGGGTGCCGCGGCCGGTCGACTCAGGACGACGTCGGCCGAGGGTTGCGGGCGAGAAACCCGAGGGCCTGACGATGGCGCCATGCCTGGTGGCGCGGTCCGCTCGCGGCTGCCAACCCTGACGGGGGACTCTCGGCGTCCGCCTGGGCGAGGATCAGTTCCTCGACCCGCTTCATGCCCCGCTTGACCGAACGGGTGGGCTCCTTGCTCAAAATGGCGTCCGCATGGATGACTTCCCCCCGATAGAGCACCACCCAGAGGCCGCCGTTCGGGTCGCGTTCCACCTGTCCGGTAAAGACATCGCTCACTCTGGCTCCTTCAGCATCAGTTCCGCGCATGGCAGGTCAATCCGGTGGCCGTCACCGATGACGACCGGGTCACTTCTCGTGCCCTGCAGTGCCCCGGGAATCCGGCACGCCCGCTCGCCGCAGCGACGTCGGGCGGTGAGCGCCGAGTCGGCCACCGCCGCAGGTCACCGGCGTTGGCGCGAGGCTCCCGACAGTTCGAGCTGATCCCACGGTCAGGATCCTGTCTGCCTCGATGCAGAGCCCGCTGACCAACGAGAATGCGGACGCCTGCTTCAGGCTCCCGCACTTATTGCGGGCCGCGTCCGTAATGATGGCAGGCCGGGCGTGCTTGCGCAATATCGTGCAGGAATGCCGCCGGTTGCTCCTGTCAAGGTATACACGACGGCGCGGTTGTTGTCGCTGGGCGAGTAGTGCTGCGGGATAGAGGATCTTCACCGGAATCTGCACGACAGTCGGGGATGGAGTTCTGGTGGGACGGCAGGTCGCGATATCGCCGAGGCCGACTGTATTCCAAAGAATCAGCACCGTCGATGAGGGCGGTGCTGTCCTCTGATTGGATGACGACCACCTGGGACGACGCTATGACTGCCGAACCCAGTGGAAATGCTGTCAGCGGAAATTCGGTGAGTGGAAATGCCCTCAGCTCCAGCAGCATTCATCCGCATTGAGCTGCGGCGTGTTCGCGGAGCCAGCCGACCGCGGCGGTGATGACCTCGTCTGGCGGAATGCCGGTGAGCTCGTGACCCGCACCGCTGATGGTGACCAACGCAGCGACCCCCCCGGCGCCGTTGATCTCCTCGACGGCGGACACCGAGGAGGCGTAGGGCACGACGTCATCCGCATCACCGTGGACGAACAATCCGGACGCCGGGTCGGCGCCGACCCATTCGTCATTGATGGCGCCCGCTATCGCCACCAAGGTGCACGGCCGCGAATCGGCGTTCCCGGTGAGCGCAACCCCCGCTGCGGTCATCGCGCCGGCCGAGGTGCCACCGATGGCGACGCGCTGCGGGTCGACGCCGAGTTGCGCCGCCGAGGTCCGGACCCAATCGACGGCGGTCTGCGCGTCGTCGATGGCGTTGTTGACGACCGCAGCCCTGCTGGGTTCGTTCGCGGCCTCCAAGATGAACCCTCCGCCGCCGCCCAACCGGTAGTCGATCTGGACGGCGACGTAGCCGCGAGCTGCCAGCGCTTTGCCCCACGCCTCTTCCGGCCCGCCGGCGCGGCCGCCCTGGGTGAAGCCCCCGCCGTGCACCCACACCACACCGACGCGGCAGGTCGCCGGGTCGTCGGCCGGTTGGTAGACGTCGGCCTTCAGCCCGGCGGTGTACTCGGTGGTGCTGACGGCGGTCGGGACGAAGAGCTCCGCGACGTAGCGGCCTGGCTGGTCGTCGCGACAGGCACTTGGCGGGAGGGCCGCCGTCAGCTCGGGCGTGGACGGCGCTGAGGCGGTCGATGCGAGGGATGTGGGCGGCTCTGACGAGCTTGGCTTCGCCTCTGCACACGCAGCAAGGGCGATGGTCACGAACCCGAGCACGGCGGCGAACGCAGTCCCGGTGCGCCGATGCGGCGGCGGAGCATGGTCTCGCTGACTATTGCTGCGCGGAGAATGGCCCCGCGGGAAGTGGCGTTGTCGGGGCATCGTGCCCCCTCCGTCGAGTTCGGTCGGGTCAGCTTTGGCGTGCTCTCACAGGCTGCCGGAGTCCCTCCGAATTGGCCAGAGTCGCAGGTCCCGATCGGCAGGCGAGTCCACGATCAATTGCCGCGCGGGCAGTCCCGCTGACCGCTCGATCATTGGATGATCCCAGCGCGCATCGCGGTGGCGACCATGGCCGCGCGTTCCCCGCTACCGAGCTTGCGGCCGATCCG
>JBBQJM010000300.1:0-5661 GCA_038325895.1 Mycobacteriales bacterium | reverse complement strand
TGCCGGGCAGGTCCGGAACCGTCCCGGCCGGACTGGTCAGCCACGAGCCGTACCGCACCGCGTGGGCCAGCGCGGCAACTGCCCGCTCCGGGGTGCGGAAGGACGGCACCGATCCGCGACCGGCGCTGCCGTCGGCGGCGGCCGGGAAGGTGGTGAGCACCGGGACGGTGGCATCGCTGATCGCCGATCGCAGCGCCGCCGCGTGCGCCCGGCCAGTCGTCGCGACGATCGGCACGTACACCACCACCAGCGCGTGCACCTCGTGACGGGCCAGCGCGGCCCGCACGGCCGCGGCCAGATCTTCCGGGCTCACGTGGGCGCCCAGGTCCTGGGGCTCGCCGTCGGCGACCCGCAGACCGGCGTCCAGGCAGGCATCGACCGCCAGCATGCCCAGTGCGGTCGAGTTGCCGATGACCGCGACCCGGTCGCCGACGGGCACCGGCTGGGTGGACAGCAACTGGGCGACATCGAACGCCGCGGTGAGGGTCTCGGTCCTGATCACCCCGGACTGCGCGAACAGGCTGGCGACCGCGGCCCCGGACATCGGAATCGAGCCGGGTCCCGGTCCTGGGGTCCGGGTCGCGTTCCGGCCGGACTTCACCGCGATCACCGGTTTCGTCCTGGCCAGCACCCGAGCCAATCGAGCGAATTTACGGGGATTGCCGAACGACTCCAGGTACAGCAACACCACCTCGGTGCGGTCATCGCCGTACCAGAACTGCAGCAGGTCGTTGCCGGAGACATCGGCCCGGTTACCTGCCGACACAAAGGTCGACAACCCGAGCCCGCGGGCCGCGGCGTCCGCCAGGATCGCAACACCCAGGGCACCGGACTGGCAGAAAAAGCCGATCCGGCCCACCGGCGGGACCAGCGAGGCCAGGGTCGCGTTCATCCGCACCGACGGATCGGTGTTCACCAGACCCAGGCAGTTCGGGCCAAGCACCCGCATCCCCGCCGCGCGGGCCAGCGTGACCAACTGCCGCTCCGCGGCGGCGAAGCCCGCCGTTATCACCACAAGACCGTGGACCTGCTTGGCCCGGCAGGCCGCGACCACCTCGGCGACATTCGGTGCCGACACCGTCACCACGGCCAGGTCGACCGGATCCGGGATATCGGTCACGCTGGCGTATGCCCGGACCCCCTGCACCGAAACGGCGTCCGGGGTGACCGGGTACACCGGCCCGGCGAAGTCACCGCGCAACAGGTTCTCCAGCACGATGCGGCCCAGCGCGCCGGGCTGGTGGGAAGCCCCGATCACCGCGATCGACCGCGGTGAGAGCAGCCGGGCGATCGACCGGGCCTCCGCCCGGTGTTCGCGCGCGGTCATCACCGCCCGGGACTCCTCGGTCGGTTCGATGGCGAACATTAGGTCGACCACGCCCGAGTCGTACTCATGGTGCAGGGTGTAGCCGGCGTCCATGAACACCCTGAGCATCTTCGTGTTCTGGCTGAGCACCTCGGCGGTGAAACGCCGGACCCCGCGCTCCTGGGCGGCCGCCGCCAGGTGCTCCAGCAGGATCGAACCGAGCCCACGTCCCTGCTGCGAATCCTCCACCAGGAACGCGACCTCGGCCGCGTCGGTGTCCCCGACAGGGTCGCGGTGGTAGGTCCCGGCCGCGATGATCTCCCCGCCCAGCACGGCGACCAACCCGACCCTGGAGTCGTGGTCGACATCGGTGAAGATCTCGATCGTTCGGTCCGAAACCGTACTGGCCGGCGAGAAGTACCGCAGGTACAGCGTCTTCGCGCTCGACCGGGCGTGCAGGGCGCGGATCGCGGCCGCGTCGGCCGGACCTGAGGGGCGCAGGTGCGCGACACCGCCGTCGGTGAGCAGCACATCTGCCTCCCACTGCAGCGGGTACACGCCGATCGGTGCAGCGGTCCCGAGCGCAGGAATCGGGGTTGTGGACCCGGACCCGGCCAAAGGGGGCCCTGTCATCGGCGATCGGCCGGAATGTCGCCCGCATGTGTGGTCACATTCGGCCCCCGCAGCCGGGTAGGTCGTCGTGCAGGTGTCCGAGAAGACGCGGTCGCGGGCAGATCGTCCATTGCCGGGTCAGCTCCACGCGCAGCGATTCCCCGTGGGGTCACCGTGTTCGCCGCAGACCGGCAAGAACGCCACCATCAGGATTCTCCACATCTTGCCCCCGGTCTACCGGGGCCCGGTGAGTGTTCGTCGCCGGAGCCGACGGCGGACAGACGGAGCAACTGCGAGACGATCGCGGCGCGGGCGGACACCTCGAATTCGTCGCTGTCCAGTCGACGCCAACCCAACACCGCCTGGGCCAGTCCGATTTCGGCGGCCCGCTCGGCGCCCGCACGGTAGTTCCGGGGTGTTCGCCAATATCCTGGCCATCGGCAGGTAGCGCTGGAACACCGCGTCCTGCGCGGCCGCAAGTGTCCGTGGAGCGTCGTCGATTCTGGCCCGCGCCCACACCTGCCACACGTCCCGGATCAGCGCGGCCTGATTCCTCCGGTCACGTAGCGGCCCTCTCGCGGCGCCCGCGCCGACCCGGGTCGAAATAGGCACCGCCGCGGCCGCATCGTGCCCGCCAGCCGGACGGAATTGTTCAGGAAGGTCGATGGAGTGCCTGCCCTTCGCCGGTGACCGTTGCGGCAGACCGATGTGGCGGCTACCGGATTGGGCTGTCCCCGCGAGGTCTGTGCGGATTCTCTTGCAACCTCGACTGTGCCACGCCGAGCGATGAGATGTCACCCCGTCTGACACGCGTGGCCCACGCGTGAGCCGCTTTTTTGCGGGGGCGTCGGCGGCAGTGGTCGGCGCAGTCGTCGGCCAGGACCACTCCGTAGCGGCGGGGCGTTGACCGTTTGTCACGGGCCGCCACCGGGTGCGGTGGGATCGTCCGACCAGGAACCCGCCGCCCCGCCGCTGCCGCCGGTGCTGGTGGTGACGTTGCGGATGTTGTGAACGACGTGTTGAAGCGCGCGCATGTGCTCGCCGATCCTGTCGGCCGTGGCCGGGTCCTTCTCCGCGGTGCGGCGCCGGCTGGTGCTCATGGCCAGGCCGATTGCGTACAGCTGCTGGATGACGTCGTCGGTGAGGTCCAGCTCGTGCAGCGCCTGTCTGTCCGCGGTGAGTTGCAGCTGTTTGCGGGCGACGGCGAAGCGGACGGCGCGGGCCATGTCAAGGCCGTCAGCGCGTTGTTTCGCAAGGTAGTCCTGGGCGCCCGCACGCAGCGCGGTCAGACCGGTGACCTCGTCGTCGAATCCGGTGAGCACCACCGTCGGTAGTTGCGGTGCCAGGGCGCGGACCCGGTCAAGGGCCTGCAGTCCACTGGCATCTGGCAGGCCGAGATCGATCAGTGCGCAGTCCACGGCCGCCAGCCGCTGCCCCGTCACCTGCGCCAGCGCGGTTGCGACGTCGCAGGTGATGCCGGAACCGCGCAGCCGTTCCTGAGTGAGCCGGACGTCCGCGGGGTTGTCCTCGATCAGCAGGATGCGCAGCGTCCGCGTCTCGGCCGGTGCCGCCGCTTCCTGCGCGGCGGTCGCTGACTGCACCGCGGCGGCGACGGCTGTCGCGCCGGTGACCGTTGGGTTCATCGTGGGTCTCCCCCGGTTGTCGGCAGGATGACCGTGCCACACCGACGAAAGCCAGGGTCATCTCCTTTCCAGCCGTGCACGACCTCCCAGTCCGGGCAGCTCGCCACCGTGTCCGGCTGGACCGCCAGCAAACACCCCACCCGGTCTGCCCGGCATGCTGGGTCGACGCTGCCCACAACCATTTGTGGATGGCTCATCGTTGCCTCCTCCTGGCCCAAATGGACCCGGGCCAGGGGTCCGCCGCCCCGGAAAGCCGGAATTCATCGCGACACCGCCCCGCGGGGAAATCGCCTTCATTATCCCCAGGCATTGGTCTGCCGGTGAAGGGGGCACGGGTCCCCGCAGCGTTGGACGCCCGACAAGCGCACCGGGGGGGTGGGCCGCCGATCGGGCCCGGCGCCCACTCGAGCCGGATCTCCGGGCCACCTTCACGTTCCGCATGAACGCCGAAATACCCTGCGGCCAAGGCATTTCGATCGCCAGTGTGGAAACCCCCGGGTACCCCTGCGCGGAGCCAGGTTTGGCCGGCCCGGCGAACTCGGCGCACCAATCCCGCTCCCCGATACGACGGGCTTGCGTCCGCACAATTCGGGACAGGCAGTCACCGGCAACATGGCTGGTCTATCTATCCGGTGAAACCGTCTTTCCAGTCGTCATCTGTTTGTCCTGAGAATTACCACTCAGCGGCATCGGCCCCAACTGAAGGGTGTGCGCCCGCCCTACCGGGTGAAATCCACCGCGCAGCACCGTCATCGCAGGATTCTCCGTGGTCGGGTATCCCGGCGGAGTTTCACTGCCGGGCTACCTTGGAACACCACTGACACCAACCGCGCCGAACATCCAGGTCCGCGGCGGATCGATGCCGATCACGATAACGGCCAGTCTCCGGCCCCGGCGCTCCCCGATTCGGGGGCATACGCGATACCCACAGTGACGGGCACCTCATCCGACCGAGCCGACGACGCCGTCACGTGAACACGACGGAAGCACGCTGGTTGCCCGATGATCGCGAGGGCGGCGGCACTGCGGCGACTACGCCGCAAGCGACTACAATCGGTACTAGTTGGCTTACTGAAAGTGATGTCTGTTGGTTCGCACTCCTCCAGCGACAAGGGTGAGTTCTCGGACATAGGGGTCCGCTGCACGGATCGTTGGCTCCGAGCACCGCCCGGTGTCTCGGCCCTGTGGCCGATCCGGCGGTGCGGGCGTTCCAGAAATCGGTGTCGTCGCGATCGGAGGGGAGCAATGCCCAAGTTACGGGTGTTCGTGGTCGATGACCACGAAATGGTGCGGCGAGGGGTGACCGACCTGCTCAACGAGGCCGACGACCTGACCGTGGTCGGCCAAGCGTCCACAGTGGCGCAGGCGTTGGCGCGGGTACCGGCGATGCGTCCGGATGTGGCGGTGCTGGACGTGCGGTTGCCCGACGGCAGTGGCGTCGAGTTGTGCCGCGAGCTGCTATCTCGTTTCCCCGAACTGCGGTGCCTCATGCTCACCTCCTTTCCTGAGGAGCAGGCGATGATGGAAGCGTTCCTGGCCGGCGCCGCAGGGTTCGTGCTCAAGGACATCACTGGGATGGATCTGGTCGCGGCTGTCCGCACGGTGGGCACCGGCCGTTCGCTGCTGGACCCCCGGGCCGCGGCCGTGGTGATGGGTCGGTTGCGGTCGGCCGCGCCCGCGGCCGGCCCGCTGGCGGCGCTCACCGAGCATGAACGAACCACGCTCGACCTGATCGGTGAGGGATTGAGCAACCGGCAGATCGCCGGACGGATGTTCGTGGCGGAGAAAACGGTGAAGAACTACGTGTCCCGTGTACTGACCAAACTGGGGATGACCAGCAGGACCCAGGTCGCCGTGCTGGCTACCCATGTCCGCGACGGCCAGGCCACGGCACAGGGCTGACCGCTGTGGGGCCCTGGGGTGCCCGGGGGGAGCCACCTGCTGCTCTCGACCAGCATCGCCGCGTACCCACCCGGGCGATCGGGTCATCTGGCAGGGCACAACCGGAGCCGGCCAAAGGCGCTGGCCGCCATGCCTTCACCCGGATCCGAACCCGCGCACCCAGAATGGTGGTGTAATGCTCGAAATACCCGAACGAGA
>JBBQJM010000299.1:0-5701 GCA_038325895.1 Mycobacteriales bacterium | reverse complement strand
AGACCAAATAGATGATCTTGACAGCCGGTTTGACATCTACACCCGCAGACTCAAAGGGTCAGGCAGCCATCAGCGGCGGCACAGCGTCAGGAACCACACTTGATGCACTGGCATGGAATCGATGACCGGATTCCGACTTTTGTTTGGCAGCAACGATTGTCATCGGATCTATGAATTCGCGGCGATCGACCAGTCCTTTGTCCTGGATTCTCGCCCGCTCTTGCTCCCCAGATCCAAAGGCGGCAAGAACCATCTGCCGCAGAATCAGCGGGTACGAGGACGCCGTTGATTCCAAGGCGGTCCCGTCCACCCCTTGGCCCGCATGCGGTGCAGGACGCTGGAATCGGTGACGCCGAGTTTCTTGGCGATCTCGGCCACCCGTAGACCCTGGTCAAGCAGGGACCGCACCTGGTCGTCCGTGATGGTTGGTTGCCGTCCAGGCGGCCGTAGCGGAACACCGGCGGCCACCAGATGCGCACGAACCCAATCAGCGGTTGAAAGCACATGGCACAGATGACGGCCAACCTCGGCAACGTGGTCGGCAATTCCGACAGGTGCTACGCGGTCGCTTGTAGGCCGGCTCGATGGGCGGATGAGTACTGGCCTGCTTACCGCCGGACGCTGATCCGCCTCACATGGCGGGTCACGAGCGTGAGCATGATGGATCATGACTAGCGGCGGTCACCTCCCGGTTCCTGACCGCCCGTGACTTGGCGCGCCCGCCAATCAGGACCTACGCGGACGTCACGTTCGTCGATGTCGACACCATCCGATCCGCCCACGAGTACGCCAAGGCCGAGCGCGGGTACGGGTACTCCGGCGTCGAAAAGGTTCAGCGCCTTCCTCGCCATCGCTTCCACCGCGCCGTCGGCGCCGTTGATCGTCGCGACCCGGCTACATAAGGGTCGGCGAACCGTGCGCGGGGGGTGCCCTGCTGGTCGCGGGCGCTCCGAAGCGGTGTTCGACGAAGCAGCTCGAGCAGTGGGTCTCCGACGCCGAGCTCGCCGAGATCCCCGTCAGTGCAGTTGATTTCCCCGCGGCAAGCCTGGTAGGGCCAGTGCCAGGTTGATCGTCAGCCAGGTCGAGGCACCGACCCGGACCGGTTCGCACAGACCGCCCAGAGCGAGCTGTTCCCGATCTCGCGGCGCGGACGGCCGAGCACCGTTGGGCAGCGTCCGCGATCCCCCATCCCCAAGAGAGCAGAACCGACAGGCAACTGCAATTCCACTCGATCCAGGTGATTCTCGCGGCGCAGGGGTTGTCCTACCGTGCTGGTGCCGTCAGTTCGACGGCAAACCTGAACCCCAGGTCCGAGTGCGCGGCTCGAGAGTCGAGGAGAGCGCCGGTGACCAAGAACGCCGGACGCACGATCGACGATGACCCGCATGGGCAGGGGCGACCGAGATCCGTGTCGGTGGTGCGGAAATGGCTGACAGCGATCCGGCCGCGCCGCAAGGACGTCAAGGCGGACGTGCTGGCCGGGCTTCCCGGGGCGATCAGCTCCGTTCCGGACGGGATGGCCACCGCGCTGCTCGCCGGGGTGAACCCGGCCTACGGCCTGTACGCGTCGTTCTCCGGCAAGATCGGCGGGGGGCTGACGGCGAGCACGAAGCTGATGGTCGTCACCACCACGACCGCCGCGTCGCTGGCGGCGGCGTCGGCGCTGGCCGACGTCGCGCCGCAGGACCGGGACCGGGCGATCATCACCCTGACCATCCTGACCGGGATCCTGATGATCGCCGCCGGTGTGCTGCACCTTGGTCGGTACATCCGGTTCGTCTCCCGGTCGGTGATGCTGGGATTCCTCACCGGCGTCGGCGTCAACATCGTGCTCGGGCAGCTGCGGGGCCTTCTCGGGTCACCGACCGAGGGCGGGGTGGCGGCCCAGAAGGCCTGGTACGTGATCACCCACCCGACCGGCGTCAACGTGGCGTCGGCCATCGTCGGGGTGTCGGCACTGGCCGCCATGTTCCTGCTGAACCGAACCAGGATCGCGCTGTTCGCATCGCTGGTCGCGGTGGTCATCCCGACCGTGATCGTCGCCGTGCTGAACCTGGACGACATCGAGACAGTCGCCGATGTCGGCGCCATCCCCAGTGGTCTGCCGCCGCTGGTGGTGCCGCACCTGAGTGACCTGACCATCGGGGTGATCAGCGGAGCGTTCGCGATTGCCGCGATCACCCTGGTGCAGGGCGCCGGGGTGGCCGAGTCCGCGCCGAACGCGGGCGAACCGTCGGACACCAACCGTGACTTCGTCGGGCAGGGCATCGCGAACCTGACCTCCGGGTTCTTCCACGGCACCCCCGTCGGCGGGTCGGTCAGCAGCACCGCGTTGAACATCGCGGCCGGTGCCCGCAGCAGGTGGGCATCGATCTTCGCGGGCGTCTGGATGCTGATCATCCCGGTGGCGTTCTCCGGCGTCGTCGGACTTGTTCCGATGCCGACTCTGGCGGCGGTGCTGATCTTCGCCGCGGTGATGTCACTGCGGTTCAACGACATGGGGGTGGTCTGGAAGACCAGCCCCACCGGCAAGATCGGGATGGTCATCACGTTCATCGCCACGCTGGCCCTGCCGGTGGCGGCGGCGGTGGCGGTCGGGGTGATCTGCTCGCTGCTGTTACAGCTCAACCGCGAACAGATGGACCTGCGGGTGGTCCGGCTCACCCCCGATGAGGCCGGAGTCCTTGTCGAGCAACCGGTCCCGACAGTCCTGCCCGACGCGGAGCCGGTGATTCTGGACGTGTACGGCAGCCTGCTCTACGCGGGGGCGCGGACCCTCGGGGCGCACCTCCCCGACCCGCGGCACTCGAAGAAACCGGTCGTCATCCTCCGGCTGCGCGGCCGGATCTCGCTCGGCTCCACCTTCTTCGGGGTGATCGCCGGCTACGCGGACGCGATGGACGCCGCGGGCGGCCGGCTCTACCTCTCCGGCGTGCAGTAGGACATCGTCGACCGGTTCCACCACAGCCAGGTCCAGGACGTGCAGGGCAAGATCAGGGTCTTTCACGCCACCAAGGTGATCGAGGCCTCGACCATCGCTGCCCTGCAGGACGCCCGCAGCTGGCTGATCGGGCAGCCGGTCACCGGGCCGAGGCCGGCAACAAGCCCGACGACGATCAGGGCGACCAATAGAGATCCATGTCGGTACCGCGCGGCCGTGCCCCGCCGGGCCGACCGACCCAGCTGGGGCGGGATCACCGCCACGCTCCGCGGGCCGTCGGTCGCCTCGACCGCCGGCATCGGCCCAGAACCCTGGCGGGGATACAGATTCCGGAAGGCCGTCCCTCGCCGACCGGCAGGGAGCTTGTCATGCCGGACCGACCGACGGTGTCGACGAGTCGCACGCCGATGCCCACCATCAGCGGACCGGGGACGCTGCCGAGCCCGGCGCGGGAGGGCGACCCCAGGAGAATCGCTTCACCCAACATGCGCGATGCGCCTGGCTGGAAGGTCGCCGGATTGTTGTCAGCGACACAGCTGACACGGCCGGCCGCCTCGCCGGCGCTACCGGATGTCCAGGAGACCGGCGGAACTGCCGCCAACATCTTCCAGCGCATCCAGAACGACGATGTCGGGGAGCATCCGGTCCATTCGAGGCAGGACCGAATCCACGCGGCACCAATGCCGCAGCTGCGACGAAAGGACTTACCATGCCAAAGCTCGAGATCAAACGGAAACTGACCCTGAGCCGCCAAGAAGCAGCCGATCGTCTTATTGCCCTCGGCCGCGCATTGGCCGACGACAGCTCGCAGGTCGAACTCAGCTCCGGCGGGGACAAGCTCACGCTGAGCGTTGGATCCACTGTCGAGTGGGAACTCGAGATCGAGATCGACGGCACCGAAACGGAACTCGAGATCGAGTTGAAATGGCGCGACGATACTGACGGTGGGCAGGCCGACCGGACCGAGGAGGCTTCGGCCGGCGCGCCCACCGCACGACGCGGCCAACCACGAAAATCCTCTACTTGAAACCGACCAAAGGAACCAACGGTTGGGAGTCCTTCCACCGCAAGTGGAATCGGCCAACCTCGCACGGTCAACCGGCACCGATCGCTTCATCTGACAGATGACGGCCCCGGCCGTGCCGGACGGGTACAGCCGTCCCGAGGAAGTCATCCGATGGGTGGTCGCGTCGTATCGAAGGGTCGACCGGACGCGCGCTTCCAGGACGCGGCGCGCGCGCCTCCGGCGCGGTCCTGGGAGGCTGGCTTACCAGCCAGAATGCGTAGGTCCGGTCGTCAAGTAGGCCCCGGTCGATCAAGTCGCGTTGTTGGCCGGTGACAAGGTTCGACCCTGCTGCAGCAAGGCCTGGGCCGGTCGCCGATCCGCGGTACAAGCCCAACCGGATCCGGCGCCACCGCCACCGCATTCGACCCCGTGCGCATCACGGCCGGGGCCCTGCCAGTGGGACAAGGCGGATTATCTGGGTCAAACCACCCCGCATGGCCCTAGGATTCGGGCGTGGTCGAGCAAGCGCCTGGGGCGACGTCCCCTGCGGGGCGTCTGGATCGGCTGCTGTTGGATGCCAAGCTGACGAGACCGGGCCGCCGCAAAGGCACTGTTCACCGTCACGCGCTGATCGAGCGGGCACGGACCAGTGGATGGCGCGTGGTCGGCGTGACCGCGCCGGCTGGTTATGGCAAGTCGACGCTGTTGGCGGAGTGGGCGCGCGCGGAGGACCGCCGGGTCGCGTGGGTGTCCCTTGACCGCTTCGACGATGACCCGGGGGTGCTGTTGACCCTGTTGGCGGCCGCGTACGCCGGTCTGACGCCGGGCGCCGCCGACCTGGTCGCCGAGATGAGCGGTCTGGGAGTCTCCGCATTGGGGCGGGCGGCGCCGAGGCTGGCCGCGGCGTTCCGGGCCAGCCCCTCACCGTTCGTGTTGATGCTGGACGACGTCCACGAGCTGGTATCGCCGGACTGCCACGACGTGCTCGGCGTGGTCGTCTCCGGGATTCCCCGAGGGTCGCAAGTGGTCGCCTCCAGCCGGTTCGAGCAGCCGCAACTGGCCCGGTTGCGGGCAGCCGGCGACGCGATGGAGTTCGGCGCCGCCGACCTGGCGCTCGGCCCGGACGGGGCCAGGCAGATCTTCTCGTCGGCCAGCGTCAACCTCACCGGGGAGGCGGCGGCCGCGGTGACCGCGCGCACGGAGGGTTGGCCGGTCGGCCTGCACCTCGCGGCGCTGATCGCGCGGGACAGCGGCGACGATCCGACGGCGATCACCGGCGTGGACCGTTACGTAGCGGACTACCTGTACAGCGAGTCGCAGGCACGACTGCCGGAGGGCACGCAACGATTCCTGCGGGCCACAGCGGTGCTCGATCAGCTCAGTGCCCCACTGTGCGACGCCGTGGTCGGCGAACCCGGGGCGCAGGCCCTGCTCCGCAGCCTCGAGGCCTCGAACCTGTTCCTGATCCCGCTCGACCGGAAACGGGAGTGGTACCGCTACCACGGGTTGTTCCGGGAGTTCCTGCTCGGCGAGCTGCGTCGAGTGCAGCCCGAAATGACTCCCAAGCTGCACCTGCGGGCCGCGGACTGGTATGAAGCCAACGGGTCCCCGGCGATCGCCGTGGAGCACCTGCTGAACACCAGCGAACGCGAGCGGTGCACCCAGTTGGTGGCGCAACTGACCCTGCCGACCTACCAGGCGGGTCACATGTCGACGGTGGTGCGGTGGCTCGCGGCGCTCGGGGACACCGCCAT
>JBBQJM010000298.1:0-5735 GCA_038325895.1 Mycobacteriales bacterium | reverse complement strand
CACAGCCCGACCAGGACGCGCCGGATCAGGACCGCGCCGGCGGCGCCCAGTATAAGCCAGGGAATCCAGACCTCGGGGGTGCTCAGGACCGCCAGGTAGACGGTGAGCCCCAGGATCACGAACGCGACGATCTCGGCGAGGCTGGCCAATGCGGAGTGGAACCGTTCGATTTCCCGTTTGAAGGGTGCCCTGGCGTCGCCCAGAATGATCCCGGCGATGAACACCGCCAGGAAACCCGAGCCGTGCGCCACGGTCGCGGCACCGTAGATGACGAACGCGCTGGCCAGGGTCCGCAGCGGGTACAGGCCCTCGGCGGGCAGGGCGATGCGACGCATGAACCAGAGCAGGGCACGTCCGCCGACCACACCGGCAACCAGACCGACGCTCATTTGCAGGATGAATCCGCCGGCCACCGACAGCACGCTCCCGGCGGTGATACCGCCGGCGGCCAACAACGCGACCATCAAGGCGATGCCGACCGGGTCGTTCGCGCCGGACTCTCCCTCCAGGATGTCACCACTGCGGCCGGCGACTTCGCGTCTACCCAGGACGGAGAACACCACCGCTGGGTCCGTGGGCGACACCGCGGTACCCAGCAGGGCGGCGAGGTACCAGTCAAGGCCGAACACCCAATGCGCGAGGACGGCCGCGGCCGCGGCGGTCAGGAAGGTGCCGATCACGCCGATCACGGCGATCGGGGCCGCCGACCGTCGGAACCGTGACCAGCCCAGGTGCATGCCGCCGTCGAACAGGATGCACAGCAACGCCACCGTCACCACGCGTTCCACCAGTTGTTCCGGCGGGGAGTGCAAGTCGGGGAACAGCCGGATCGCGACGGCCGCCGCGACCAGGAACAGAGCCGGCCCCGGAACATGGATCCGTTCGCTCAATCGGTTGGACAACACGGCCAACAACCCGACCACCGCGCAGATCAGCACCAGAACCGCGAACGCACCGACGTCACCCACCGCAACGCCGCCGGCCGTTGTCGAGGACCCATCGGGAACGCACGGGTGGCACCCCTGCACTGCCAATCGGCTGGAAATACGCGACCGCTGACTGGGCTTGCATCAGCTCATCCAACACAGCCGCCGCCCTCCCGGCCCAGGCAACGCACACCGGGTGCATCTGCCGCGTGCCGACGCTGTGGATCGCCGGTGTTGGCCGCTACCCGATGCCAGAGGCCCGAGCACCTGGCCAGGCCTGTTGCCGTCCGCCGAAAGGTCGGGTGCAGGTGGGGACGGCGGACACACCGATCATGCCGCCCGAGCCTGGAATGTGTTCGTCGTGACAGATGACGGGAACAGCAAGTCGGCGCCGTTGAGTTCGCGACCGATCCGATCGAGTCGGTCGCGTCGTTGACGCCTGCTGCGTTGTTCCGGCGGTGTCGCAGCACAGCTCCTGAAGTGCAGCGGTTCAAGATAGTCATCGCTTGGGTCGCGGTCGCCTGTGACCAACGATTCTGCGGAGGACCCGGCGTCAGCGGAAGGCATTGTGTCCGGTATTCGCGCGGCCGACGATCAGGGACTGAATGGAGTTGGTGCCTTCGTCGGTGTCAACCGCTTCGACATCCGCGTGATGCCGAGCTACCTGATGGTCGAGGCTCCGGCCACGGGAGTCGGCAACTGTGCGCCGGAACAGCGCACGCGGATACTCGAAACCGCACGCCAGAGAAGACGAGGACAACGATGACCGAACTGCCAACCCGCGTCGACATTCGCGAAGTCGGGCCACGTGACGGCCTGCAGATCGAGAAACCGGTCAGCACCGACGACAAGATCCGGCTCGTCCAGGCCTTGGTGGGCACCGGGGTGCGACGGATCGAGGCGACTGCGTTCGTCTCTCCGCGGGCCGTCCCGGCGATGGCCGACGCCGAGCAGATCGCCGAGTACGTCCGGTCGATCCCCGGGGTCGAATGGTCAGGCCTGGTCGCCTCGCCGAACGGGGCGAAGCGGGCGATCGGCAGCGGGCTGCGGACCGTCGAGTACGTCGTGTCCGCCGCCGACGGGCACAGCCAGGCGAACGCCCGCCGATCCACCCATGAGGCGCTGGACGCGGTCGCCGAGGTCTCTCGGATCGTGCACGACGCGGGGGGTCGGCTCGAGGTGATCATCGCGACCGCCTGGGACTGTCCGTTCGACGGACCCACGGACCCGGAGCGGACCGCCTCCATCGCTGCGCGGGCCGCCGAGCTGGGTGCAGACCAGTTGTGCTTCGGCGACACCATCGGCACCACCACCCCGGTGCGGGTATGGCTGCTGTTCGAGGCGGTCCGGGCGGCCATCGGCGGGGCACCAGGCGCGGACCCGGTGCCGTTGGGTGCGCACTTCCACAACACCCGCGGCACCGGCATTGCCAGCGCATTCGCCGCGGTGCAGGTGGGGGTGACTCAGCTGGACGCGTCGGTCGGTGGTCTGGGTGGCTGCCCCTTCGCTCCGGGGGCCAGCGGCAACATCGCCACCGAGGAGCTCGTGTACATGCTTGATGACGCCGGGATCACCACCGGGGTGGACATGGCAGCCGTGCTCCAGGCGGCCGAGGTGGCCGCCGAACTCGTCGGACATCCCTTGGAGAGCAACCTGTTCCGCGCCGGAGGCCGCAACCGACCACGGGCGGCCCAGCCCGCCGGCTGAGCGCGATTCGTTGCCGACGCCCGCTGTTGCCCGGGTAGTGCAGCCACGGACCCCCCGTTGGGACGGCATCCCGAGGGGCCCTTGTGTGACGCGAACCACAGCGTCCGGCGTCCAAAGGAGGGCTGCGTGCAGCAGTCCTGGCGCTGTGCCCGTGATCAGCACGCGGAGCCTCGAGATTCCGCGGACCAGTTCCGAGCCGCAGCTGTCGGACCTATTGGGCAGGCCGATCGCCCAGGTCGTCAGGTTCGATTTCGGGCTGGACCTGACGTCCGCGGCGGCCGGACGCTGTTGCGCTCGGTCGAGTTCCTCGCGTCCGAACTGGACAAGCCCGGCGGGTGGCCTACCTGCCCTCCGCCCGTGAGCGCGGACGTGCACCGGGCGCACCGGGCGGCGGCGCCATCCGAGCAGGCACCGTGTGGATCAACGCCTACCGAGGACTCCCGACGACCAAAGAGGAGATCCTGCCGCTGATGATCAAGGAGAGCATCAGGCACTGACTGGCACTGACGAGACCGCGCAACGGAGGCCCGCAGGATCGACACCCGATCGATCCTCGGGCACGTTGGCGTCGAGGCGACACCGTTGCTGACCGCGGAATCTCCGCCAGTGGGATCAGTCCTGTGGATCCTCCAACCGGAAACCGACCTTGAGGCCGACCTGGATGTGCCCGACGACGCCGTCCGCCACGTGCCCCCGAATCTCGGTGACCTCGAACCAGTCGATCTGCCGGATCGTCTGAGCGGCGCGGGCGATGCCGCTGGTGATCGCCTCGTCGATGGTGGTGGTAGAGCTGCCGACGAGTTCGGTCACTCGGTAGGTCGCGGTCATGGGTTGTTCCTTTCGGTGTACGAACTTTCGGGTAGACGCGTTGCGGATCAAGCAGCGTTGGCCGGCCACTACCGGCCGAGAAGGTCAAGGGCGGCGTCGACGATCGAGGTCGGATCCAGACCGTGCAACGCGTAGGCGTCGGGCAGGTTGGTCGATTGGCCGAATTCGGTCACGCCCAGGCAGTGGATCCGGTCGCCGCGGGCGGCGGCCAGGAATGCCAGGGTGTGCGGGTGGCCGTCCAGAACGGTGACCAGCGGCGCCAGTGTGCCGGGTGGGAACAGCAGGTCGAGGATGTCGCTGCCATCGACATCGGCGCGCCGGCCGCGTTGCTGCAGCGATCGGAACACCAGGTCGGGGCTGGTCAGGCAGACCACGCCGGCACCGACGCCGAGAGCCTCGAGGTGCTCGGCCGCCTGGAGCACCTCGGGCATGATCGCGCCCACACCGACGAGCGTCACCTCGTCGTCGGCGGTGGGGCGGAAGCCGAGCCGGTAGCCGCCGGCGACTGCGTGCCGTCGGCGGCGCTCGGCCAGCACCGGGTCCTCGGGCACCGCAGCCAGCGCAGGATCGATCGGCCGGGTGCTCAGCCGGAAGTACGCCGACGTGCCATCGGGCCGGCCGATCTGCGACATCGCATGCAGGAAGCACCATTCCAGGTCCGGACCGAACGCAGGTTCCCAGGCCACGCATCCGGGCTGCTCCATTCCTATCGACGGGGTGATGATCGATTGGTGGGCGCCGCCCTCCGGGGCCAGGGTGACCCCGGACGGCGTGCCGACCAGGATTGACTGACCGCCGGCGTAGATGCCGTAGGACCATGGCTCCAGGGCGCGGGACACGAACGGGTCGTAGATGGTGGCGATGGGGATCAGCGGTTCGCCCCACCGGCTCCAGGTCGCCCCGAGTTCGCCCAATAGGCACACCAGGTTGACCTCGGCGATGCCGAGTTCGATGTGTTGGCCGTTGCTGACCGTGGACCAGCGCAGGACCCGCTCGGTGTCGTCGGCGAACCAGTCCGGTCGGTCGTGCACGGACCAGACGCCGGTCTTGTTGATCCAGCCGCCCAGGTTCGTCGACGACGCCACGTCGGGACTGCAGGTGACGACACGCGCCGCGGTTTCCGGCGCGTCGCGCTTCAGATCGGCCAGCAACCGGCCGAGCGTGGCCTGGGTGGACAGGGGTTTGCGGTGGCCGTGGGCCAGCGCTGTAGGGATCTTGACCGGCCGGGTGGGCGGGGTCGGCACCCGGCGAAGAAGCTCCCGCCGGTTCGCGCACAGGTCGTATTCGGCACTGCCGGGCGCGAACGGTTGCCACGGGTCGCCGAGGTCGACCCCGGAGCGGACCGCCAGATCCTGCATCTGGCCCTCGGTGAGCAGGGCAGAGTGGTTGTTCGGGTGTCCCTCGGTCGGCAGTCCGTTGCCCTTGATGGTGTAAGCGAAAACGACTGTGGGTCGCCGGGTGTCGGCGGCGCGGAAGGTGTCGATCAGCAGCCCGAGGTCGTGGCCGCCGAGATCGCGGACCGCGGCGGCAATGTCGTCGACCGGAAGGCTCTCCACCAGCTCCCTCAGTTGCCGGCTGCTGGCGTCGCCGACCAGACGCCGTGCCACGTCCGACGGATCGGCACGGAGCATTCGCTGGTACTCCTCGTTGGGCATCTGCTCGAGCCGGCCGCGCAGCTCGCCGCCGCCCGGTGCGGCGAACAGATCGCCGATCCGCCGACCCCATTTGAGGGTGATCACCTCCCAGCCGGCCGAGCCGAACATGCCTTGCAGGCGTGCGGTCTGGATGTCCGGCACCACCCGGTCAAGGGACTGCCGGTTCAGGTCGACCACCCACAAGAGCTCGCCCAGCTGGGCGACCGACGGGTCGGCGACGGCCTCCCAGATGGCACCCTCGTCCAGCTCTGCATCGCCGAGCAGGCTGATGAATCGCCCGGCGGGCGGTGCGTCGACGAATTGGGAGCGGATGTAACGGTGCGAGAAGGCGGCCCACAGCGGCGCGGTGGCCCCGATCCCCACCGAGCCGGTGGAGAAGTCAACGGTGTCAGGGTCTTTGATCCGGCTCGGGTAGCTCTGCAGGCCGCCCTTCTCTCGGAGCGTCGTCAGGTACTTGCCGTCCAGATCGCCGAGCAGATAGTTGATCGCGTGCAGGACGGGGGAGGCGTGCGGCTTGACCGCGACTCGGTCCAGGTTGGTCAGCTCGTGGAACCACAGGGCGACCATGATCTCGACCATCGAGGCCGACGACGCCTGGTGACCGCCGACCTTGATGCCG
>JBBQJM010000297.1:0-5753 GCA_038325895.1 Mycobacteriales bacterium | reverse complement strand
GGTTAGCAGGTTAGCAAGCGCGGCTGCTAACCTGCTAACAGGTGCCGGAGAATCCGTCACCCCACTTAGCAAGGAGTTGCCTCATGGCTACCGCCACCAAGGCCACACAGAACGGCGCAGCCGCGACCGACGACGCGGTCGCCCAGGTCAGCGAGACCGTTGTCGCCAGCATCTCGAAGGCGTCCGCGGCCGCGAACGACTTCGTCACCAAGACCACCGATGTCATCAGCCCCGCAGTCCAGGCCGCGACCGACAAGGCCAAGGAACTGACCGAGGCCTATGCCGTTGACCTGAAGAAGGCCGCCGGTGAGACCATGGACGCCTTCTGCAAGGCCGTTCACCAGTACCTCGACTTCACGGTCCAGCTGGCCGACGCGGTCAAGGTCGACTGGGTGGGCGAGCTGACCCGCAGCAACGCCAAGTTCATCGGTGACCTCGTCGCCGCTTCCGAGAACGCCGTGCACGATCTGCTGAAGTAATTCCGCTGTCGCGGGAACAGAAGGGGCAGCCGGCTCACCGCCGGTCTGCCCTTTTCTGCGCGATCAGCCGAGCTTGACGTTGATCTGCTTGATCTGGGTGAACGATTCCAGCGCGCCTTCCAGGGAGAATTCCCGGCCGATCCCACTGGCCTTGTAGCCACCGTAGGACTGGCCGATCACCTGGCCGCCGCCCTGGTTCACCTGGATCCAGCCGGACTGGACGCGATGCGCGGTATCGAGCGCGTCGGTGAGGTTCTGCGACCAGATGTAGGCGCCGAGGCCGAAGTGCGAGTCATTCGCCATGGCGATCACCTCGTCCCGGTCGCGCCACGGGATGGCCACCAGCACCGGCCCGAAGATCTCCTCCTGGGCGATTCGCCAGGTGTTGTCGACACCGGCCAGAATGGTCGGGCCCTGGTAGAAGCCGTCGAGGCCGTCCGGAACCTGATCGGAGCCGTCCAGGGCGACCTGCACGCCTGGCTGGGACTTGCCGTCGTCGATGTATCCCAGCACGGAGTCGAACTGCTTCTGGCTGATGATCGAGCCCATGTCGGTGGCCTCGTCCAGCGGATCGCCGACCTTGAGTTGTTTGACCTTGTCGACCAGCGCGGCGAGGAACTCGTCGTACACATCGGCGTGCACGAACAATCGCGACCCCGCCGTGCACGACTGACCCTGCCGGGTGAAACGCATCGCGGTGAGCACTCCGCTCGCCGTCGCGTCGATGCGGTCCGGCGTGGCGGAATCGGCGAAGACAATGTTGGGGCTCTTCCCACCCAATTCCAGGGAAACGTGGGCCAACCGCCGTCCGGTGACCTCGCCGACCCTGCGGCCGATGTCGGTGGAACCGGTGAACGACACCTTGTCGACACCGGGATGCACCAGCAATGCCTCACCGATGTCCGAGCCGCGGCCGGTCACCACGTTCAGCACGCCGTCCGGCAGGAACTCCGAGGCGATCTCCGCCATCCGCAGGATCGTCAGCGGAGCTTCCTGAGCAGTCTTGATGACCAACGTGTTCCCGGCCGCCAACGAGGCCGGCGTCTTCATTCCGGCGATCATCAGCGGTGAGTTCCAGGGCAGGATCCCGGCCACCACGCCGAGGGGTTCGCGGCGGGAGTATTGCAACTGGTCGTCGCCGGCCGGCAATACCCCGCCCTTGAATTCTCCGGCCACCCCGCCGAAATATCGGAACAGATCGACCAGGGTCTGCGATTCCGGGCGGGCCTGGGTGCGCAGGGCATTTCCGGTGTCCGCGGCGGTCAACAACGCCAATTCCTCGGCATGCTCCTCGAGGGCATCGGCGATGCGCCGCAATGCCGTCTGCCGGTCCTTGAAATGCAGCGCCCGCCACGCCGGAAAGGCCGCCCTGGCGGCGGCGACCGCGCGGTCGGCATCAACCGGGCGGCCCACCGGAACGCGGGCAAGAATGGTGCCGCGCCGTCCTGGCGATGGCACTTCGCTCCATTCGCCGTCGAGTGCCGCCACCCATTGCCCGTTGATCAGCATGGGTCGATCGGGGACCGTGGTCGCCGGCGCGTCCGGCACGATGTGCGTGGTGCTCACGTGGCTTCCTCCGGGATTGTCCAACTGGTGGCAGACGCCCGGCGCGGTGACGCACACAGCTCCGGCAGGCGGAAACGGTGGCGTTCGACGGGACGATCCCGAACGTACCGCCTTGCCTGCGGGATGAAGTGTCAAGCCCCAGACATTGCCGCTCGTCCGCTTGCCGGCGCAGCGGCCGGCGAGCGGATGGTCTCGGGGCGATGAGGCAACGAATGCGAACGAGCTGTTGTTTGGCAAAGGGGCGAGTTCGTGACTGCGCAGCCGCGCGGCCCGGCCGTGGGTCAGTGCTCGTTATTTGGCGCTCGCTATCTGGCGGGGTCCACCGCAGCCTGCGCGGCATCCTTGACCGCGGAAGTGGTGGCCTCGGCATGCTTCTGGACGGCACCCACCACCGATTCGGTCTGCTGCCGAGCGGATTCACTGGCGGCGGCGGCGGTGCGGGCCAGTGACTTGGCGAAGTCGCGCTGGACTTCCAGCAGCTTCTCGGCGAAGTCGAAGACCTGATCGATCACCTGCTGGGGTTCCACCTGGGGAATCGAGACGCCGGGCACCGTGCTGATCGCGGATTGGGCGCTCTTGGTCCACGACTCGAAGGCCTCGACGACGGCGGCCTGGCTGGTGCGCATCGCTTCGGCGTATTTGTCCTGGGGGGAGGTCATGGTGGCTCCTTGGGTCGGCACAGGCGAGCGGGACGGGAAAAGCGGCACGCGGATCCGAACTGCGAGAATTTACGACGAACTACGCGGACGACGTTACTGAAGGCCGCAAGTGAGCGCATCGCGACCCCACTGCGCTTTCCGTCAGCGGGCTCAGGGATCGACCTCAGGATCGACCGCTCAGTGATCGACAAGCGTCACTTCGAACGAGTACTGGCTGGCGCGATAGGCGTGTCGACCCCATTCGACCGGCCGCCCGGAATCGTCGTGCGCGGCGCGCTCCATGGTGAGCACCGGGCTGCCCTTGCGCTCGCCGAGCAATGTGCACTCCTCGGGCGTGCCGGTCCTGGCGCCGATCCGCTGCTTGGCCACCCGGATATTGACCCCACGGGAGCGCATCAGCTGGTACAGGCCACGAGTGCTCAGGTCGGCTTCACCGAGCGGGATCAGATCCTCGGGCAGGTAGTTCTCCATGATGGCCAACGCCTCGCCGTGGGCGAAGCGCAGTCGCCGCAGGTGCAGCACGGGACTGCCGTGGGCGATCGACAACCTGGCGCCGACTTCGTCGGGTGCCTCGATGATCTCGTTGATCAGCACCTTGGTGGTGGGTGTCTGGTGGTGATGGGTGAGGTCGTCGAACAGGCTCGTCAGCTCGACCGGCCTGGTGACCTGTCCGTGCACGACCTGCGTGCCCACCCCGCGTTTGCGCACCAGCAGGCCCTTGTCGACCAACTCCTGAATGGCGCGGCGCATGGTGGGGCGCGACAAGCCGAACTGCTCGGCAAGGCTGATCTCGTTGTTCAGGCGATCCCCGGGAGCCAGGTCACCCTCGGTGATGGCGCGTTCGATTTGCTGGGCCACCTGGAAGTACAGGGGGACGGGACTGGACCGGTCGAGGTCCACGAACAGTTCGGTCATCATCGCCTCCCTGCGGTCCCATGATCGTAGTACACCTGAGTCGAACATCAACATGACCGAATGTCCTATCAAACTCTTGACAAGGAGGGGTGGGTCACGCCAGAGTCATCTCCGTCACGGCAGGGCCGCCGATCCAACTCCGCTGGGGAAATCGGCACGGCGATCTCGACTCACCTCGGCCCGGTGACGCGGCACGGTCACCACGAGAGCGAGAGGACCGGAGTGGACGGACATTTCGAGGTACTGACGATGGGACGGGTCGGCGTCGACCTGTATCCGCTGCAGGACAACGTGGGGCTGGAGGACGTCGACACGTTCAGCAAGTCCGTGGGCGGCAGTGCCGGCAACGTGGCCATCGCCGCAGCCAAGCACGGCCGGCGGACCGCGTTGATCTCACGTACCGGACCCGATGCGTTCGGCCGCTTCGTCCACCAGGCGCTGCGGGCGATGGGCGTGGATGACAGGTTCATCACCGACGTGCCGGACCTGCTCACCCCCGTGACGTTCTGCGAGATGTACCCGCCGGACCATTTCCCGTTGTTGTTCTACCGCTTGCCGATCGCCCCCGATCTGGTGATCCGTCCGGAGGAACTCGACCTGGACGCCATCGCCAGCTCGCGCATCTTCTGGACCACGGTGACGGGCCTGTCCGCGGAGCCGAGCCGGTCCGCCCACCACGCGGCCTGGGAAGCTCGCGCCCGCCGGCCGCTGACCGTGCTGGACCTCGATTACCGACCGGTGTTCTGGAACGACTCGGCCGAGGCGTCCCGCGAGGTTGCCAGGGCGCTGCCGCATGTCACGGTCGCGATCGGCAACAAGGAGGAGTGCGAGGTCGCGGTCGGACAGACCGAACCGCGCAGGGCGGCCGAGGCGCTGCTGGCGGCGGGCGTCGAGCTCGCCATCGTCAAGCAGGGACCCAAGGGCGTGCTCGGCATGACCAGGGACGAGGTCGTCGAGGTGCTGCCGACGCCGGTATCCGTCATCAACGGGCTGGGTGCGGGTGACAGCTTCGGCGGCGCGGTGTGCCACGGTCTGCTGTCCGGCTGGGATCTGGAAACCGTGCTGCGCTTCGGGAATGCCGCCGGCGCCATCGTGGCATCACGGCGCGAGTGTTCCACCGCGATGCCCACCACCGATGAGGTCCAGGCGCTGCTGAAGGAGGTCGAGCATGTCTGAGTCCTCGACGAACGGTGCGGTCACGGTGACGGGTTCCACGAATCGCGAGCGCTACGGCGCCATCACCGAGATCCGTGTCCAGGACCCGGCTGCCATCCAGCGGGCGGCGGATCGGCGGTCCCGCCGGAACCTGATTCCCGAGGACGGCCGGCTGATGATCATCGCCGCCGATCACCCTGCGCGCGGAGCCAACGGGGTCGGCGATCGGCCGCTGGCCATGGGCAACCGGATCAGCCTGCTGGAGCGGCTCGAGGTAGCCCTGGCCAGGCCCGGCGTCGACGGGCTGCTGGCCAGCCCCGACATCCTGGAGGACCTGCTGCTGCTGGGTGCGCTGGAGGACAAGGTCGTCATCGGCTCGATGAACCGCGCCGGGCTGCAGGGCGCGGTGTTCGAGCTGGACGACCAGTTCACCGGTTACGACGCCAAGAGCTGCGCGGCAATGGGCCTGAACGGCGGGAAGATGCTGACCCGGGTCGCGCTGGACGATGCCGGCACTTTGAACACCCTGACCGGAACGGCGCGGGCGGTCAACGAGCTGTCCGAGCTCGGATTGATGGCGATGGTCGAACCCTTCTGGTCATCGCGGGTGAACGGCAAGGTCCGCAACGACCTCTCGGCCGACGCGGTGATCAAGTCGGTCGGGGTGTGCAGCGCCCTGGGTCGCACGTCGGCCTTTACCTGGATGAAGCTGCCCGTCGTGCCCGAGATGGAGCGGGTGATGGAATCCACCACGCTGCCGACGCTGCTGCTGGGCGGCGATCCGGACACCGATCCGGAGGAGACCTATGCCAGCTGGCGCGCGGCGCTGTCGCTGCCCGCGGTCCGCGGACTGGTGGTGGGGCGCACGCTGCTCTACCCCCAGGACGACGACGTCGAGGCAGCGGTCGACACCGCGGTCTCGATGGTGCGGTGACCCGCATGACGAGCGGCACGGTCACGACGAAATCCGCCTCGAACA
>JBBQJM010000296.1:0-5757 GCA_038325895.1 Mycobacteriales bacterium | reverse complement strand
CCCTGTGGTGGGTAGGGTGACGGTGCCGTCGGGGCCAGTCATGCGCGGCTGCAACGGGTTCCATTGCCGACGGGTGGTCTCAGACGGCCTCGGTTCCGGGTCTAGGACCACCACGGCTGTCTCCGCTGATCGGCGACGGGCGTATCCACCGCGATTGGTGGAGTGACCGCGACCGGTCCCCCAGATGGGCCCGCTCCGGTCCGGTCGCGGCGTGCGCGACGACCTGACGGGTCCCGTCGGTGGGCTGGACCCGGGCCGGACACACGCAGGCCGCCACCCACGAAACGGAGAGGGCAGTAGGTCTCAAGGCCCGGCCTCTCGGGCCCATCTACTCTGCCCCTCGCCGCGGCGAACGACCATACTGCGCAGCAGAGGCTGACCCCGGCAAGGGAACAGGGCGGCCGAGCCTTCGGTGAGATCGGGCGGCACGGTACTCACTGGTTCGCGATAGACCGGGCGTGGATTGTGCTGGGTTGGTGTCGCCGTAAGGAGGAGACCCGACGATGAAGACAATGAACAAGATTCGGACAGCACACCTTCAAGACACGAAGGTAGATGTGAAGGTACTGCTCGGCGGACTGTGGATCTCCATGCTCTTCGTATTCGCATACGTCGACATCTTCGGATTTTGGCGGGCCGATGTGATCAACGGGGCACTCCTCGGCAAAATCTCCGGCCCAGGCTTCGAGGTCAACCAAGCCGTTCTTGTCTTGACCACGATCTACATCTTGATCCCAATCCTCATGGTCATCGTCTCGCTCGTCGCGCCAGCCAGAATGAACAGAACAGCCAACATCGTCGTCAGCCTGATCTATGCAGCATCCGTAGTCGTATCGGTCGTCGGCGAGACCTGGATCTATTACATCCTCGGGAGCGTCGTCGAGGTGATGCTCCTCCTCGCTATCGCAAGAGTCGCCTGGACCTGGCCACGGAGCCCAGCCCATGACAACAACCCAGGGGAGGGCGGGCCCACCACACCGACGAACGATGAGGCGAGCACTCCATTGGTGCCGACGAACTGACGGACGAACGAGGCAGCCTCCACCAGGACATTCCGCGAGCGGAGCCGGAGCCACGGCTGGTGCGTCATCTGGACGGCGTACCAGAGCGGAGTGGCGTCCGAGGCGTATCCCATGGCGGCGGTGAGTACCTCTCGCGGCGGCCCAGCACCCCGACCATCAACATCACGAACCAGATCAGCAGGCCCCACCGCCTGCGCGGCAAGCACTTTCAGTACCAGACCGCCGAGCAGCAGCCGCATCGCCGTGAAGCCCACGGTCAGATAGCACAAGACCGCGATGACACCGACAAGCAGTGAGCGGCACCGACGAATCGCTCGGCGGCCCGGCATCGGGTGTGATGGGCACGGTCAGGGCCGGGTGGACGTCGTACGGTGTGATGCATGCCTGGTTTGGGTGTGCGGCGACGGCGAGTCCTGCTCGAGCTGGATCTCACCGAGATGCCGGTGGAGCAGGAGCCGAACGACCCGCTGGCCCGGCTGCGCAGCCGCGGCCGCCACGGGCTGCGGACGACCCTGCGGGCGCTGCACGAGGCGGCGGGCGACCCTCGGGTCGTCGGCCTGATCGCCACGGTGGGTGGTGCCCTGCCGTGGGCGGGCATGCAGGAGCTGCGACTAGGGGTCCGCGCCTTCACGGCCGCCGGCAAACCGACCCTGGCGTGGGCCCAAACGTTCGACGAGGCGCCCGGCGCGATGGCCGGGTATGTGCTGGCGACGGCGTTCGACGAAGTGTGGCTCCAGCCCGGCGGGGACGTCGGCATGCTCGGGGTCAGCGTCCAGACCACGTTCGTGCGCGGCGCGCTCGATCGGCTCGGGATCGAGCCGCAGCTCGACCAACGCCACGAGTTCAAGAACGCGGCGGATCAGATCATGCGGACCGAGTTCACCGAGGCCCACCGCGCCGCGTTGGATCGGCTCGCAGAGTCCGTGTTCACCGACGCCGTCGATGCCATCGCCCAGGGGCGCGGGATGGACAGTGCAGCCGTTCGTGCCCTGGTCGACGGCGGACCGCGCCGCGCGGCGCAGGCCAAGAACGCCGGGCTGGTCGACGAGCTCGGCTACCGGGACCAGGCCTACGCGGCGATGCGTGATCGGGTGGGCAAGGACGTCGAACTGCTGTTCGCCGACCGGTGGCGGCCGCGTCGTCGCCCGCGGCTCCCGCGGCGGCCTCGGGGTCACGTCGCGCTCGTCCAGGTGCGCGGCACCATCTCGCCAGGGCGCTCGCGGCGAGCCCCGACAGGCAGGATCGCCGGGAGCGACACGGTGGGTGCTGCCCTCCGTGCGTCCGCCGCCGACGAACGCGTTCGCGCGGTCGTGATTCGCGTGGACTCACCCGGGGGTTCCGCGGTGGCCTCGGAGACGATCTGGCGCGAGGTCGCCCTGCTGCGCGAGGCCAAGCCGGTGATCGTCTCGATGGGCGTGCTGGCAGCGTCCGGCGGCTACTACATCGCCTGCCCTGCCCACGTCATCCTGGCCTTGCCCGCCACACTGACCGGGTCGATCGGCGTGTTCGGCGGCAAGGTGGTGGTGCGGGCGCTGCTCGAGCGGCTCGGCCTGACCACCGGAACCGTCTCCCGCGGCGAGCACGCCCAGATGTTCTCGGCCCGCCGGGGCTTCGACGAACAGGAACGACAGCGGCTGGCCACGGCCCTCGACGCGATCTACAACGACTTCGTGGCCAAGGTCGCGCAGGGCCGCGGCCGGACTGTCGCCGAGATCGACTCCGTCGCCCGGGGCCGGGTGTGGACGGGCAGCGATGCCGTTGACGCTGGCCTGGTAGACGGGCTGGGCGGGCTTCGGGACGCCGTGCGGGTCGCCCGTTCCCGCGCGGGCCTGCCCGACGCCGCGCCGGTGCGCCCAGCGATCCATGTCGGAGTGTTCGCCCGGCTGGGTCGGCCGAGGAACTCGGCGGATCCCCGTGCGAGCGTGGGCGCGACAATGCCGAGGGTGGCCGACGCCATCGCCGCTCACTGGGCGCCGGCCACCGCGGCCCTGCAGATGCCGTCGCTGGAGGTTCGCTGACGATCGACCGCCGAACTTGACCTCCCCGTCGACGGGATCGGGTCTGGATTGACCACTGCGCTTGCCACGGGTGGGGTATCAGCCGACCGGGTTGTGCAATGAGCGCGGCGGTGGTTGGCGACGACTGGAAGTGCCGCCGCGGATGCCGAGGGTGCACAGGGCGCCGAGGAGCAGCGTTATGGGCATGATCCACAACGCTGATCGGAAGTCGGCGAGGGTGGGTTCGTCGGGCAATAGATAGCTGGGGATCGCCACGAGTAGACCGCCGACGATGAAACAGCAGCCGTTAACGATCGCGGACGCGGTGCCGATGAGGGTTGGGGACACCGATTCGCCGGCGATGGTGAAGCCGAGCATGTGGGTTCCGGCGAACAGGCCGACGCCGAACATGACGACCACGCTGCCCGCGCCGCCGGTGGGGCCGTAGATGAAGACGGTGACCGCTGCGGCCTGCAGAATCATGCCGATCAACGCCGGCCACGTCCGGCTGTGGAAATGGTCGGACAGCACGTTGACCAGTGGCGCGCCCACGGCAAGCCCCAGCCAGGCCGCCCCGGTAAGGGTCGCGGCGGCGGCGGGTGAGACCCCGTGGGCCTGCTGAACCCGCGGCCCCCAAAGCACCCCGACCGCCAGCATCGTCCCGAAGGACGCGCCCGCGAACATCGCAGACCACACCACACTCGCGTTGGCGATGCACGATCCGAGTCGGGAGCGGATTTCCCCAAGGAGGTTCGCCCCCGGTCGCAGGGATTGGGCACCGGCCATTGTTCCGGCCGCGCCGACGGGATTGCGGACGATCACCATGAACCCGACTGTCAGCAGTACCCCGAACGCGCCGAACCCGCTGAGCAATTGCTGCCAGGACACGACGTTGAGCAACCAGGAGATCCCGGGCTGGCTGATGGCCGAGCCGACCGACGCGCATGTCTCTACCAGTGCGAACATGAGCCCATACCTGGCCGCGATAAACCATTTCCCGCCGACGTACCCGGCCCCGACAAAACCGAAGGAAGCGCCCACCACGAGCACCATCTCAGCCAGTACCAGGGTGCCGACGTTGACGGTCGCGGCGTAAAGGAACGCACCGGCGGTGACCAAGCCGACTGAGATCGCCAGCAGCGGGCGGGCGCCGTACCGGTCGAGCAGCGCACCGGAAAAGAACTGGATCACGGCGAAAACCCAGGTGTAGATGGACGCCGCCACGGCGACCTGGGAAATCGTCAGGTCGGCGTCCCGCTGGATGTCGGGGGACACAATTCCGTGACCGGTCTGAATCGCGAACAACCACACCACAAAAACAGTTGCCAGTACCCAAATGGTCCAGGCTTCGAGGCCCCCTATCCTGGAATGGGATCGCTCGATGCTCATCTTCAACCCCCTGTCTGGTGGTCGCTCCGTCAGCTGCGGCCCCGGTCAACTCCTCGGGTCAATCGCCGGATTGATGTGATTGGCGGACCCGCCGGGGTCCCGAGGGTGCGCATCCACCGACGTCAGGACACCACGAGAGCCTGGTACATCCCCATTCGCGTAGTGGTTTTCCAAGTTGCACACCAACTCGTAGTTACCCGGTGGCAGCGTCACGGTGTCCCACCCGACAGCGCCGGCCGCGATGCCGTCACCGGCACCGGCCGCGCAACTGTTGGACATCTCGCCCAGGCTTGCGGTCTCGTCGATTCTGCCGTCCGCACCGGGAACACGCTGCCCGGCGGACGCACCCGCGGCCAATGGGAGAACCACCAGTTCATGCGTGCGCCACCCCATGTTCGACACCACCAGACTGACCTGCCCGGCGGGCACGGTCGCCGGTGCTACCCGCAGCATCATGTGACCGGCCAAGGGCGCGGTGCCGCTCATCACTGGGTCATCCCCATGTCGCCCAGCATCACCTCCACCGTCGTGCCGGGCAGCGAGGGTGGCGCCGCGTACGTCAAGGGCGGAAAGGTGTACCCGGCCGCGCCCATCATCGGCGGCCCTGCCGGAGAGCTGGCCCCGGTACAACCGGCCAGCACACCCGCCACCACCATGACCGCAGCGAGCCGACGAGCCACCCCGAAACCGGACATATCCCCAGTTGACCAGCCTGTCCGGGAACTCATCAGGGGCAAAGGTCCTTCAACGCCGACGTGGCCAACCCGGCAGGCAACTCGTCGACACCATTGTGGACAACACCCGGACGGAGGTGGCGTCCATCGGGTTGATCAACAGACGGCGGGCTGGGTCATCGGACACGCCCGACGTTCGTGGAACCATAGCCACCGCCCGCACGAGTTGCGGCACCCGTGGTGGAAAGACTGTTCGCGTTGGGACATGGACCTTTTCGCACAGCTACAACGGACCGTGAATGGTCCGCTGCTGGCCAACGGCCCCAACGTAGGCACCCGCACAATCCATGACCCGATGTCCATCCCTGCGGAGCGACAACGATCAAGGCCGCCCAGGCCATGGAATCGAGCCGCGAACGTTCTGTTTGTGGTTCGCCAATCGGGAATCAACTGGCTCCAACATGATCGTTGACCGGCGCGGTCGAAGGGCGTGTGTGAGGGCTACTTGGACGTGTTGGCACCGGCCTGGAGCGCTTCGTTGACGGCGGCACGGCCTGGGTGGCCGAGTCGATGGTGGCCGGGATGTGGGAGACGTTTTCGGTGACACCGGCTGCGGCTCCGGCAACCTGGTCGCCGACCGCTCTCAAGCCCTCGCCAGAACCGGCGGTCCTATCG
>JBBQJM010000295.1:0-5774 GCA_038325895.1 Mycobacteriales bacterium | reverse complement strand
GCTGCGGGCGGTGACCTGGCAGTGATCGATATCGGCGGCGGGTTCCCTGCGGCCACGCTCGACGCGTCACCCTTCGACGATCGGTACGGCGCAACGATCATGGCCTTGCTGGCCCGGCGGCTGGGACCGCATCCGCCCGAGGTGATGGCCGAGCCCGGCCGCGCCCTGGTCGCGGACGCCGGCGTGCTGGAGACCGAGGTGGTGCTGGTGGCCGACCGTGACGGCGTCCGGTGGGTCTACCTGGACGTCGGGCTGTTCGGCGGCCTGGCCGAGGCACTCGGGGAGAGCATCCGCTACCGGCTGGAGGCTTGCAGAGACGGGTCCCCGCTGGTCGGCGAGGTGGGCGAGACGGTGCTGGCCGGCCCGACCTGCGACAGCCTCGACGTGCTCTTCCGCAAGAACCGCTACCGGCTGCCGTTGGACCTGCGACCCGGCGACCGGCTGAGATTCCAGTCGGCGGGCGCATACACGACCACCTACTCGTCGGTCGGGTTCAACGGTTTCGCACCGCTGCGTGAGGTCTACCGGTGAGCGGACATCGGCGGACTCGCACCGACGCGCCCACCTTCCGTTCCGCGCTGCGCCATCGTGATTTTCGGCTGCTGCTACTCGGTCACGGAGCAGGCACCATCGCGCAGCTGATGATGACGCTGGCCGTCGGCATCGAAGCGCTCGACCGGACGTCATCGAACCTGTGGGTGTCGGTGACGGTCGCGCTGGGATTCGTGCCGTACGTCGTCTTCTCCGGGTACGCGGGGGTGCTCGCCGACCGCTGGTCACGCAGCGTGGTGCTGGTGTTCTCGTTCGCCGCGAGAGCGATCTGCGCTGCTGTCGTCGCGGCCGGACTGCTGATGGGCTGGCAGGTCCCGGTGCTGATCGTGGTGACCGCGATCGCCGCCGTGCTGGCAACTCCGTCCTACCCGGCACTGGCGGCGGCGACCCCGGAATGCGTTCCGGACGAACAACTCCCGCCGGCCAATGCACTGGTGACGGCGGTGGAGAACGCAGCCTGGATCGCCGGGCCCGGCGCTTTCGGGGTGGTGGTGCTGGCCGGATACGGACCCACCATCGCCACCGCGAGCTCGGCAGCGTTGTTCGCGGTCGCGGCCCTGCTGGCTGCCCGGGTGAATCTGCCCCGACCATCCGGCGGATCGGCCGACGCCGGGCTGCTGGCGGAATTGTTCACCGGGCTCAGGGTGGTGGCGACCCAGGCCCGGGTCCGGCGGCCGATGACCGTCGCGATCGTCGACAACTTCCTCTATGGATACCTGGTCGTGGCCCTGGTATTGCTGGCCGAGCGTGAGCTCGGCGGAGCCAACGCGGTCGGTTGGCTCAACGCGGGCCTGTCCGGCGGCGCGCTGGCCGCGATGGCCGTGGTGAATCGGCTCGCCTCTCATCGACGGCCAGCACCGGTGCTGTTCGCGGTGATCGCGGTCTTCGCGGTGTCCGTGGCGTTGATCGGTCTGTCCGCGTCGCTACCCCCGGCGATCGCGTTCATCACGCTGGCCGGGGCGGCAACGCTCATTGCGGAGGTCATTGCCGTCACGCTGCTGCAGCGGGCGGCCCCGGACGACGTCGTGGCCCGGGTGTTCGGGGTGTACGACCAGCTCAATGTGGGCGCCATCGCGCTCGGGTCGCTGATGGCCGGGCCGCTGGCCGATCAGCTCGGCACCGGCACCGCGATGGTGACGGTGGCTGTGGGATGTCTCGCTGCCTCGACTGTTGCGACCGCCACGATGCGCGGGCGTCCGCGACCGGCCCGGCATTTCGCAGCCGTGTCCGCACCGGCGGCCGGCTCCTCGGACGCCCGCGGTGGCCGGTGAGATAGCGACCGGGACACTGGGATCGTCGACGGAATCGGCAGGTGACCTGCTCCCGCACCGCATTTGCTGGCGGATGGCGCCGGCTGATCCCCACCACTCGTATCCCGACATTTCGTATCACGATTGCCGGACCGCATCCGCGCAACTGCTGTGTCACGCAACTCGTCCTTGCTCCATACGTATCAATATACGTATACTGGGCCCGGAGGTTACGATGATGCCGTGCCGAACAAGACCATCTACGTCGCCGACGGTGACCTGCCGCTCTTCGACCGTGCGCAGGAGCTCACCGGCGGCAACCTCTCGGCGACCATCACGCGCGCCCTTCGACGACTGGTCGAGCTCGAGGAAGGCAAGCTCGAGGGCTACGAGGAGATCACCGTCAGGGTCGGCCCCGGCGCCGGTCGGCGGCAGCGATTCATCGGTGCGCTGCTTGCCGAGCTGTCGCGCTCGACCAAGGATCGCGTCGAGCAGTACCGGGTGTACCGCGGCCGGACCGGCAAGTACGTCGTACACGTGCAGCGGTCGGCGGAGACGCTGTGGACCGCTGGGCCGGACGGTTCCGCACACGGCTGGCGCAAGCATTTCAGCAGCGACCAGCAGTGGGGTTCAACCGCACCCACCGCCACCCTCGAGGTCGTCGATTCGCTCGACGAGCTCCGGGTGAAGATCCCCGCCGAGCTCTACGACCTGGTCACGGCCGCCGTCGACCAACCCGTCATAGAGGACCTCGATATCTGAGCCGGCTTCCGGCTGCCCTGCCAGGTCCGCCCCATCAGCCACCGCCGGGGTACTCCCCGTGGGGGCGTCGCACGCCCATCCCATCGACCTGCCGCACGTTCTCGGGTTTCAGCCTCACCAGCGACGTGCGAACGAGGAGACCGATCATGACGTCACCGAGACCTATTTCCATCGAAATCATCGGTCTACGAAAGGCTTTCGGCGACCACACCGTGCTCGACGGTATCGACCTGACAGTGGCCGCCGGAACCGTGTTCGCGCTGCTCGGGCCGAACGGGGCCGGCAAGACCACCACCGTGAACATCCTCTCGACGCTCATTTCCGCCGACGGCGGCACGGCCCGGGTCGCCGGCCACGACATCGATCGGGATGCCGCCGCCGTTCGGGCGGCCATCGGCGTCACCGGGCAGTTCTCCGCCGTCGACGGCCTGCTGACCGGTGCGGAAAACCTCCGCCTGATGGCAGATCTGCATCACCTGAGCCGGACCGAAGGGCGCCGCCAGTCGGCCGCGCTGCTGGAGCGGTTCGACCTCGAGGACGTCGCTCGCAAGCCCGCGATGACGTACTCCGGTGGGATGAAACGGAAGCTGGACCTGGCCATGACCCTGATGGGCTCACCGACGGTGATCTTCCTCGACGAACCGACCTCCGGCCTGGATCCCCGCAGCCGCCGAGGACTCTGGGACATCGTGCGCGGGTTGGTCGCCGACGGCGTCACGATCATGCTCACCACCCAGTACCTGGACGAAGCCGATCAACTTGCCGACCGGATCGCCGTCCTCGACAGCGGGCGGATCGTCGCGGAGGGAACCCCCGCCGAACTCAAGCGCCGTGTGCCTGGCGGCACCATCTCGCTGCACCTGAACGACCTCGACGAGTTGGAGGCCGCCGTCCGAGCATTCCCCGACGGCGTCCGCGACAACGACGCCCTCACCCTGAGCCTGTCCGCCGCTGGCGACGTTCCCGCTATCCGTGCGGTGCTCGACCGGCTCGAGCGGTCCGCTGTCACCGCAAGCCATCTGGAAGTGACCAGCCCTGGCCTTGATGACGTGTTCCTCGCCCTGACCGGTCCCGACGCGCGAAAGGTCGCCCCGTGAATGCCATCTCGCTTTCCGTCACCGACTCGTCCACCATGCTCCGCCGGAACCTGCTGCGAATGCGGCGCTATCCCAGCATGACGTTGCTCCTCATCGGGCTGCCGATCCTGTTCCTGCTGCTGTTCGTCTATGTCTTCGGCGGCACGCTCGGCGCCGGACTGTCCGGGGTCGCCGTCGGCGCCGACGGCAGGGCCGAATACCTGACCTACGTCACCCCCGCGATCCTGCTGATGGCGGCCGCGTCCGCGGCCCAGGGCACCGCCATCTCCGTCGCCATGGACCGGACCGAAGGCATCTTCGCCCGCTTCCGCACGATGGCCATCTCGCCCAGTTCGGTGCTGACCGGGCACGTTCTTGGCAGCGTCATCCAGTCGCTGCTCGCCATGGGAGCCCTGCTCGGGGTGTCGGTGCTGCTCGGATTCCGGCCGGATGCCAGCCCGCTCGGCTGGCTCGCCCTGTTCTGCCTGCTGACATTCACCGCGTTCGCGTTGACCTGGTTGTGCGTCGCGTTCGGCCTGGTGTCCGAGAGTGTCGAAACGGCCAGCAACCTGCCGATGTTCCTGGTCATCCTGCCGTTCCTGAGCAGCGGCTTCGTCCCGGTCGAGTCGATGCCCGCCGGCCTGGCGTGGTTCGCCGAACACCAGCCGTTCACGCCGATCATCGAGACGGTGCGCGGGCTGTTCACCGGCGATGCCGACGTCGCCACGGCGCTGGTCGCTGTCGGCTGGTGCGTGCTGATCGCTCTCGTCGGCTACCTTTGGTCGCGCAAGCTGTACCGCCGCGACCCGACGCACTGAGAGCGAACAGCGCAGGCATGAAGCTCAAGCTGGATCTGCACGACATCTACAACAAGGGCGGCGATATCGACCGTGCCCTTCGGGCGATCATCGACGACGCGGTCGCCAAGAAGGCGCCGCTCGTCGAGATCATTCCCGGAAAGGGCTCCGGTGCTCTCAAGAAACACGTGCTTCGCTTTCTCGACCAGAAGGAGATCAAGGCCTTGTACCATCGCGTGGAAAAGGACTCCACCAATTTCGGTCGGGTCTTCGTACATTTCCGCTGGAAGTAACGCGCGAAGATGCCGACGGCACGGGAGCACCTGCCCGACATAGGGTTGCCCCCATGCCACCGTTGATCGGCTCTCTCGTGCGCCTGGAACCAGCAACGGCAGAAAATGTCCCGGCGCTGGCGGCCATCCGGAGAACCCCGGAGGTCCATGAGTTCTGGCGCGGGGGCAATGATCTGGTCGCCGCCGTGAACGAGGACCTGCTGGAGCCCGATTCGACGGCGTACGTCATCGTCTTCACCGGGCGGGTGGTCGGCTGGATCCAGTGGTCGGCCGAGGACGACCCGGACTACCGCCACGCCAGCATCGACATCTACCTCGACCCCACGGTGCACGGCCGCGGGTTGGGCGCGGACGCGGTACGGACAATGGCCCGGCACCTGATCGACGATCACGGTCATCACCGGCTGGAAATCGATCCGGCGGCTGACAACGCGGGGGCCATCCGCTGTTATTCCAAGGCGGGTTTCCGACCGGTCGGAATTCGGCGGAACAGTGAGCGCGGGAATGACGGCAACTGGCACGACGGCCTGCTGATGGACCTGCTGGCCACTGAGTCGACCCAGAGTTGACCGGAGTTGACCCCTGCGGGAAACAGAAGGCGAGCCTGGCGGAGGAAGGATCGCCTGGCTGATCAGCGCCGTGGCGTGGTCACCCGGATGATCAGGTTGTCCACCACGGTCGGCCGGAACGGGAGCCGACCGATGTCGACCACCTGCACCGCAAGGTCGCGAAGTTTGCGGTTGCTGTCCTGGCTGGCCCTGGTCAGCAGCTGGAATGCCTGGGTGGCGGACAACCGGTGCGTCGCCATCAGGATGCCGGTCGCCGTGCCGATGATCCTGTTGCTGTCCAGTGCGCTGCGGAGCTGTGCCGCGCGACTGTCTGCGACGTCGATCGCCCGCTCGCGGAGTTGATTCAACTCGTAGTTCGCCCTGGCCCTTGCCAGCAGTTCGGGTGTCGCGAACGGCTTGGTGAGATAGTCGTCGGCGCCGGCCGCCAGGCCTTCGGCAGCGGCGGACGTGCCGCCGCGTGCGGTGAGTACCACGA
>JBBQJM010000294.1:0-5825 GCA_038325895.1 Mycobacteriales bacterium | reverse complement strand
GGACGGCGCGAACCGGGAGGTACTTGCCCGCGTCATCGCGGCGATCCCGGACGGCGCCGTTGTGCTGCTCGACGGACTGATCGCGTCGGCCGTGCCGGACGTGCTGGTGCCCGAGTCGGGTCGGCTACGCCTGGTCGTCCTGGTGCACATGCCGCTCGGCCAGGCCACGGCCCGCGCGGAGGCGGGCGGCGTCACCGAGATTGGCGTGCAGGAACGGGCGGTGCTGGAACGTGCCGTGCAGGAACGGGCAACGTTGTCCGCCGCGGTCGCGGTGGTCACCCCCAGCGCCTGGTCCCGGGACTGGCTGCTCGACCGATACGCCCTGCACCCCAACCGGATTCACGTCGCAACACCTGGCGTCGACGCGGCCGCCCCGGCAGCGGCAACACCGTCAGGCGCGCACCTGCTGTGCGTGGCGGCGGTGACCCCCGGCAAGGGCCACGACGTGCTGTTCGAGGCATTGGCCTCCATTGCCCACCTGCCGTGGCATCTCGAGTGCGTGGGCAGCCTGACCCGCGACCCGGAATTCGTCGAACGCATCGGGCGTCAGTCAGGGGCGGACGGCATCGAGGACCGCGTCCGCCTGACGGGCCCGCTGACCAGCACCGACCTCGGCGCCGCCTACGCGGCCGCCGACGTGCTGGTCCTCGCCTCCCGCGCGGAGACCTACGGGATGGTCCTCACCGAAGCGCTGGCGCGAGGCCTCCCGGTCATCGCTTCGGCGGTCGGCGGAGTACCGGAGGCAGTCGGCCGTGGGGCCGACGGGGAAACCCCCGGCATCCTGGTGCCGCCCGGCGACCCGGCGGCGCTCGCCACGGCCCTGAGCGACTGGCTGGGTGACGGTGGGCTGCGGCTGCGGCTGCGGGCGGCGGCCGGGTCCCGACGGTCACTGCTGTCCGGTTGGACGGACACCACGGCCACGGTGTCCCGGGTGCTGGCGGAGGTGGCGCGGTGAGCGCCTCGCCGGTGGTCGTCAGCCCGTCGTGGCTGGCGCTCCGCGAGGAGGCGGACGTGCGGGCCCGCTCGCAGGAGCTGGTCGAGGTGGTCCGGCAGCGGCTGCCGCCGGGCGAACGGGCCGTCATCCAGGACCTCGGGTGCGGCACCGGCTCGATGGGCCGCTGGCTCGCGCCACTGCTGACCGGTGAACAGCACTGGGTCCTGTCGGACCGGGACGCCGACCTGTTGGCCATCGCAGCGACCCGGACGCCGGCCTTGAGCGCGGACGGCGCGCCGGTGTCCGTCGAGACCCGGCGGCGGGACATCACCAGGCTCGACCCGGGCGAGTTGGCCGGCTGCTCGCTGATCACCGCGTCGGCGTTGCTGGACATGCTGACCGCCGACGAGCTGGACCGATTCGTCGCGGCGTGCGCTGGCGTCGACTGCCCTGTGCTGGTCACGCTCTCGGTGATCGGGCTCGTCGAGCTGCAGCCGGCCGATCCGCTGGACGAGCGCATCGCCGCTGCATTCAACGCTCATCAGCGCCGCAAGGTCGACGGCCGACGGCTGCTCGGCCCGGACGCCGTCGGCGCGGCGGTCGAGGCCTTCGGCAGGCTCGGCGCCGAGGTGGTTGTCCGACCCAGTCCGTGGCGGCTCGGTGCCGGCCAGGAAAATCTGTCCGCTGGCCTGAGCACCGAATGGCTGGCCGGTTGGGTGGCCGCGGCGCGCGAACAGGAACCGGATCTGGCGGCTGTCACGACGCCCTACGAGGAGCGCCGCACTGCCGACGCCGCCCAGGGCCGATTGCGCGTCACCGTGCACCACCAGGACCTGCTGGCCTTGCCGCGATGAGCGTCGCTGCGTCAAACCGCCGCGCGGCCGGGTGAACCGTTGACCCTGTTGTCGACGTATATCACAGCAGAACGCCACGGCTCGGCGGCCTCTGTAGAGAGGTCGAGCGGCCGCCGTGGAGTCACCGGAAGACCGAGAAAGATCGGACGTCACGATGAGCCGCACGTGGTGGAGGTGGGCGCGCCTGTGGGGCGGCGCCGCCATCCTCGTCGGGCTGCTCTGGCGGGTCGGCACCGGTCCGTTCCTGGACGGCATCCGCACCATCGACATCTGGTCACTGGCCGCGGCTGCCGGGATCGCGGTGCTGACCACGGTCTGCTGCGCCTGGCGGTGGCGACTGGTCGCCCTGGGTCTTGGCGTCGCCGTGCCGATGGGCTCCGGGATCGCCGCGTATTACCGGTCGCAGTTCCTGAACACCACGCTGCCCGGCGGGGTGCTCGGTGACGTGCACCGCGGGGTGCGGCACGGCCAGGACGTCGGAGATGTCGGGCGGGGCCTGCGGGCCGTCGGCTGGGAGCGCTCCTCGGGGCAGCTGGTGCAGATCGTGCTGACGGTCATCCTGCTGCTCGTGCTGCCGTCGCCGGTGCGCTCGTCGGTCCCGCTCATCGCGGCGGCCATCGTGGCCGGGGCGCTGGTCATCCTGCTGCTGGGGTGGTTGCTGCCGCGCAGCGGACCCTCCCGCTGGGCTCGGGCGATGCGGACGGCGGCGGCCGATATCCGCCACGGCCTGCTGGCCCGGCGAGCGTGGCCGGGCATCGTGCTGGCGTCCACCGTGGTGGTGGCCGGTCACGCGACCACGTTCCTGATCGCGGCACGGACGGCAGGATTGACAGCGCCGCTCACCCAGCTGCTCCCACTGGCGTTGCTGGTTCTCGCTGCGATGGGGTTGCCCACCAACATCGGCGGCTGGGGACCACGGGAAGGTATGGCCGCCTGGGCGTTCGCCGCGGCCGGCTTGAGCGCGACCCAGGGCGTGGCGACCGCTGTGGTCTACGGCGTCATGGTGCTCGTCGCGAGCCTGCCCGGCGCTATGGTGCTGCTCGTGGCCCGGCGCAAGCAGCGATCGCAGAGTTCGCCGAGTTCGCGGCACTCCGCATCGGCAGCCGTGCCCAGCAGGCAGCTGGCGGCCGCGATCGCGGGGCCGGAGGGCGCCGCGCGTGGCTGACCGCCCCTACACCCTGCTGAGCTGCGGCATGTCCATCGACGGCTACCTGGCCACCGCGAGCGAGCGGCGGCTGCTGTGCTCCAACGACGCGGACTTCGACCGTGTCGATGCCGTCCGCGCGGCCTCCGATGCGATCCTGGTCGGCGCGGCCACGGTCCGGAACGACAACCCGCGGCTCCTGGTGCGAACCAAGCAGCGGCGCGACGACCGGGTGGCCCGGGGGCTGCCCCCCTCGCCCATCAAGGTGACGGTCACCGGCCACGCGGAGCTGGACGTCTGCGCGAACTTCTTCGCTGCCGGCGACAGCGAGAAGGTGGTCTACTGCTCGAGTACGACGCTGGCGCGCGCACAGCAGCGACTCGGCCAGGTGGCGACGGTGGTCGACGGCGGGGCCCCGGTGGACCTGCGCTGGATGACCGAGGACCTCTACACCCGCGGCGTACAGCGGCTGATGGTCGAGGGCGGCGGCCGGGTGCACACCCAGTTCCTGACGGCCAACCTCGTCGACGAGCTGCACCTCGTCGTCGCGCCGGTCTTCGTCGGCGACTCGCGGGCCAGGCGGTTCGTCGGCGACGGCCGGTTCCCGTGGAATCAGGACCGGCGCGCGACGCTCGCCGAGGTCCGCAAGATCGAGGACGTGGTGCTGCTCCGGTATGCCCTGTCCCCCAGGTTCCATGAGTGATCGAACCTGTCCGACTCGGCGCCGCTCGCGTGTTCCGGGTGACCGTCAGTCCAGCTCGAACGATCCGGTGACGATCTCGCCGGCGCCGGGCAACAGATCGGTGAACAGGAAGCCATCGCGATCGACGCTCTGGCCGATCCGAACCGGCACCGGCCACTGGAAGCCCGGCCCGTTCCAGGTGAAGGTGTGGAATTCCCCGTTCTCCCCGCAGGGGTCGGCGGTCGCGGGCAGGTCGCGCAGGAACTCGTGGTCAAACGACCGGCCGGCGAAGGCCGGAGGCAATTGACTGGTGTCCACGCAACTGATCACCGCGGCGATCCCGGCGCCGAGCATGTCGCAGGCCAGGCCGGCGGTGTCGCGGCCCCACAGCGGGAACATCGGCTCGAGACCGGTTCCCCGCAGCCTCTCCTCACGGTAGGCGCGGATATCGGCCAGGAACAGGTCGCCGAACGCCATCCGGGTGACGCCCTGGCTGCGTGCGGCGGCGACAACCGCGGACATCGCTGCTTCGTATTCCTCGTTGCTGCAGGGCCAGGGGATGTTCACCTCGTGCACCGGCAGGCCCACCGCCTCCGCCTGACGTTGCAGCAGTTCCCGGCGTACGCCGTGCATCGCGACCCGGTCCGCCCCGCCGTTGACCGTGCTGACCAGTCCTACGATGTCGACCTCGGCCTGTTCTCGTAGCACCTCAAGGGTGTAGGCGCTGTCCTTGCCGGTGCTCCAGGACACCAAGGCCTTGGGTCGGGACACGCCGCCACCCCCTGGATCACCGCCGTATCGGGCCGACCCCGGTCCGGCTGAACTGAATGCCCAGCGATGGGTCGGGGAATGCCCTGCTGAAACTATCCAGCCTCCCGTCGGGCCTGCGCGGAGCCCGACGCCCGCCAACGAAGGTCTTTCCCGCCACGTTCGAACATTTACCACCAAAAGTGAATGGCTATTCTCCGGAGCCCCCTCGATTCACCGATGCGCTGGTGTTCGGAATTTCCGCGTATCGCCCGTCGATGGAAAATTTCCCGGTGTTCTTCGAACCAGCTCAGAACCGGGCGACCACGAATCGTTGATCCGGAAACGAACCGCTCGGGAACCATATCGATGCGACGCGATCGAGCCGATCCTGCCCTTGAGCAGCCCATACCGTTCACCGGGTCGAGGGGCGGGCAGCCCATGACGAAGTCCGATGCGCTGCACAAAGGCTCTTTTCGGGTGAGAAACCACGGGTCGAAGCCCGGCAACGATGGGTGAGGGCTCGCTCCGGCAAGCCTCTGCAGGGCGCCATGACGCACTCCGTCTACACCGACCGGGTGGCGGCAGCACATCGGAATGTCACATTCTGGCATTTCCTGACTCTTTAGCGCGTACGGTGAAATTGGCGCCACAGTGACGTCAAAAGACGAGGCGGCGTGCAGAATGCAGATTCCCCTGACCCCCCTTCGCTTTCTTCAGCGGGCGGCTGCGGTACATCCTGACCGCAAGGCCATCGCCGACGGGACGAGATCCTTCACCTATGCGGCGATGGCCGCCCAGGTCACCCGCCTCGCCTGGGCCCTGAAGTCCAGAGGTCTGCAGCCCGGAGACCGGGTCGCCTACCTCGCCTCCAATTCCGCCGAGATGCTGATCGCGCACTTCGCTGTGCCACTGGCCGGCGGTGTGCTGGTCTCGATCAATACCCGGCTGTCCGCCGAGGAGATCGCCCAGATCGTCGAGCACTCTGGTTCCGGGTTCCTGTTCGCGGACCCTGAACTACTGGAACCAGCACGCGAAAAGCTCTCCGCTGTCGACACTTTGCGGGAAATCGTCACCCTGCCCGCGCAGGACGGTCGGGCCGTGGAGCTTGCCTTCGCCACCACCTACGACGACCTGCTGGCCACCGGGAGCGACGATCCGATCGCTTACACGGTGACTGACGAGGACGCGCCGATCAGCCTCAACTACACCTCGGGGACCACCGGCAAGCCCAAGGGCGTCGTCTACACGCACCGCGGTGCGTATCTGAACTCCCTCGGCGAGGTGATCCATCAGGGATTGCGCGACGGGTCCAGCTATCTCTGGACGCTGCCGATGTTCCATTGCAACGGGTGGTGCACCACTTGGGCCGTCACGGCCGCGTCGGGCACGCACGTCTGCCTTCGCGGTGTCCGCGGCGATGCGATCTGGTCCGCCATCGACGACGGCGTCGACCACCTCGCC
>JBBQJM010000293.1:0-5842 GCA_038325895.1 Mycobacteriales bacterium | reverse complement strand
ACTGCCGAGGGCAGCCGGGTACTGCGTTTGCGTGGCACGACAGGGCTCCGCTCCAGGGGCGACCGGCACTTGGGGTGAGAACTCAACGATAACAACACGATTCCGAGGTTCACCTGCGGGGTCAGCCGCTGGCCCTGCGGGCCTTCGCGACGATCTCGTCATCGGTCCTGGGGACCCAACGCGGCGAGCCAGCGCACGCCCAGCCGACCAACGGTCTGCAGCTGCCATTCGATCCCCGTCCCTCGACGGGAGGCGGCGCGGTTGCTCACCGGGGTACGGCGACGCGCCCGACCTGCATCTACTGCACGGCACGAAATGGGGCAGGTCCCATACATGATCGCTCCCACACGACTCTCGGATTAATACCATCACACAACACGCACGCCGTTGACGTGTCAACTGGCTGCGACACACATCGACGGAGCAGTAGGGATCGAGGCAGGCCACGAGACCCGCTACGCTGCAACATGTTCGAGGCCGGAGATGAATCGAGTTCGACTATACCCAAAGCTCGACAACCCGTCCGGCATCATCGATCCCTTTCAAGAAAGCGAGACAGTGACCGAGGCAACGCTGACAGCTCGGCACTACCATGCCTTTGATCACCTGTTGGTAGGCAACGTCGACGCCGAGGATCGACATCCCGTTGTTCAGGACACCAACGGTCCGCCGATGAATTCGGCAGCTATGGCGTCGAGTTCGAACGCGGTGCTATTGGCCAGGTTGAGCCGGGCGGCGAAGACGATTCCGGCAAGCGCTGCGAGCACTCCCATGTTCACGAACAACCCGGAAGGTGACTGATTTGACCTTGACTATCAGGGCAACCCTGGCTTCTGCCGCGCACACCTGGCCGGTGCGACCAAGCCGCCGCGATAGGCGAGCAACCGTCCTTCGCTGTCGGTGCCCGTGACCTTGACCCACGGGGGGCATGGCCAGCGGGACCCGCAAATGTATGACCCAGTATGGTTTTTGGCGTGTGCGTCCCGCCCCGGCGCTGGTCACCGGCAAGTCAGGTTCGGGCAAAAGAAACCTCGCCGCGCGGCTCGCATCCGACCTGGGGGGCCGGCGTGGGTCATCGACGGCGAACACCTCGATCGTCGGACCGACCCTCCGCGACCGGTCGGGTTTGGTGATCGCCGCCTGGACCTCCCTCTGTGGCGTGTCATGGCCAAGATCACCCGACGCACGCTTGGATGCATGATCACCCGGGCCGAGCTGTGGAACGTCAATAGAGGAGAGTGGCGGAATCTGCGGACCCTCGACCCGGAAACCAACATGTGCTCTGGGCCTGGACCCAGCACAGCAAGTACCACGACCGTGATGTCGCCGAGGCGACTCGGGCGTCGAGAGCGACCACCGACGGTCCGGCCGACGTCACCTGCCCATGGGTGACGGGAACCTCGGCCCAGGGCAGCCCGGGAAGTTGCTTGTGCGACGCTTCAGGCGTCTTCTTACTCAGTCGGGTCGAGGGGCGGCCCTGCCGCGGAGCACGAACGCACCGTCGTGATAGCGAAACCCGTTTCAGGCCAATGCGCCATGCGCCGCCGTGCCGACAACCAAGATTTGCCTGCCGAGTGCAAGCTCGCGGTCGGTTCCTGATCGCCGGCGGCGAGCTAGAAGTCCGGCTGTTGGGCGACGCGCTCTGCCTCCCACGTCTGCGCAGTCTCATCAGCACCGGAATCGCCGTAATCCTGCAGTCCCTTCGCGTCTCGGTCCTCGGCACGCTCCGTCCCAGGCGACACCTGCGGGTCACCGGCCCGATCCGCTGCACCTGTACCCGAACCGTCAGGTCCTGGATCCGTCATCGCATCCACCCCTCAGCCACCGGTCTGACAAGACCACCACGATCACCATCATGCCCCGGCCATCATCCGGGTGCGGCCCCCAGCCGTCATCAATGAGCACCCACCGGCCATGACGAAAGATCAGGACTCTCGAACACGGGGTGACGCCACGACGGACCAACAGGCCAAGCCGCTGAGCCAGCGAGCGGCGGTCTCACCAGCAATGACACCCGCGGCACGGCCAGGCGAGCCGGGACAACGCCAAACCGGGATCACATATGGCTCCTCCCCCGCCGCGAAGCAGCAGGGTGATGGGCGTCGACACCAGGTTTGCCGGAGAAAGTGCAGCAACTGTCGCGGTCCCGAAGCACGATAGCAGCGCCAAGCTGAGGACGCGTGAGGCGGATACTGAACCCTGACCGGCCGGCGGTCACATCGTGTGCGGAGGATGTGATCGCGGTGCGACGGGCACGACGAGCATGTGGAGGGGTGTCGTCCAGTCGCGTCACTGCGGCTGTGCTGGCGATCGTCACGGTGTGCGCGGCCGTTGGGATCTTCGTGGGATTGACCTCGACCGCGGAAGCGACGGCGCCGTCGACCACGACAATGTTGGCAGCACCTGTCCAGTCGCCGTCGGACGCGACGGTCACCGGAGTTTCGGTGACCGGGCAGCCAAGCGGATCAGTCTCGTCATCGAGCTCGACAGCTCAAAGTCCGTCGTCCGGACCTACCGCCGGCACGTCCCAAGGCTCGTTGCCTACTTCGGCGTCGTCGACGCCGGCCACCCCATCATCCGATACCACCGCATCGACAACGCCGTCCGCGACTGCCGAGAGCGGCACCGTAGAAAACACCATCTCAAATTCGGCTCCGGCGCCGATGACCGTCGTTCAGACTGTCGTCCCGGCGACGCCGCCCGCCGCAGTGCAGTCCGGGATCGGTCGCGGCACCGTGCTGATCGCCGTCGCCGTCCTGTTGATCGCGCTGGCGGTGGTGGTGCTGGCCGTTCGCGCTGGCCGGATGCGTCGACGGTCCGGCCAGGCAGCACCAACCAGGCCGGCGATGGAGGCGGCCAAACCGACACCGCGACCCATGTCCGTCACCGCGACAGCCGATTCGGTCGGGTCGGCCGGTTGGTCGTCACCGATCGACGGTTCCGCGTTGCACGAGCTGATGGCATTCATGGTCGATCTCGGCGACACCATGGTCGATTCCGGTGATCCCGTGACACACGTCGGCGAGTGTCTCGGTCGCGTGGCCCGGGTCAATGGGGCGCACGGGGCCGAGATCATCGTTCTGCCGACAGCGTTGATCATCACGCTGCCGGGCATCGGTGATTGGCGCACCGAGGTTGCATCGACCGGGGGGTCAAGGCTGCGGTTGGATCAGGTCGAGGCCGTCTTCACGATCGCGGACGCGGCGGAGCGCGGCGACATCGGGCCACGGGCGGCTCTCGTCGCAGTGCGATCGGCGCGAGATTTGCCGCCTTCCTACGGACCCGGCGTGATCGTGGCGGGTCACGCCGTGATCGCGATCGGACTGGCCATCATTCTCGCCGGCGGCTGGACGGACATCGCCGTCGCCGGGGTACTCGGCGCCGGGGTGGGCATCATCAAACAATTGGCGACGCGCCGGCGACTGGCGATTCAGGTCTTCCTCCCAGTCCTGTGCGCCGTTCTGGTGGCCGCAGCAGTGGCCTTGCTCGGCCGGACGGCGGTGAGCCCGGACCTGTTGCCGCCGATCCTCGGCGCGCTGGTGACCTTCATTCCCGGTGGCCTGCTGACGACCGCGGTGATCGAACTCGCAACCGGGCAAATGATTTCCGGGGCCAGCCGATTCGTCTACGGGTCGCTGCAGTTGGTGCTGCTGTCGTTGGGCATCATCGCCGGTCTGCAACTGGTTGGCATTCCTGCCGTCACCGTCGCCGAGACCGAGACCTCCGTGATCGGCGCCATCGCACCGTGGATCGGTGTGCTGATATTCGGGGTCGGAGTCCTGCTGAGCTACTCAGGCCGACCCGGATCGCTCGGCTGGATGCTGCTCGTTCTGTATGTCGCCTACGCCGGACAGGTCCTCGGCGGACTGCTGTTCGGCAGCTCGCTCTCGGGCTTCGTGGGAGCGGCCGTGATGACCCCGGTCGCGGTGTTCGTGGCGACCCAGCGGAGCGGGCCGCCGACATTGGTCACGTTCCTGCCTGCGTTCTGGCTGTTGGTTCCCGGCGCCATTGCGCTGGTCGGAGTCACCCAGGTGATGGGTGAGGCCAGGGTGGACGGGGTGTCGTCCATCCTGAATGCGGGCGTGACGATCGTTTCGATCGCCCTTGGTGTGGTACTCGGTCTTGGGCTCGGCGACTGGGTCAAGCGGGCGTTCCACGGGTCCGTCACGACCTAGCCAGCCAAGCGCTCAGCCGAGTAATCACCGGATAGCCCCCGGCCAGTGAGGTCCCGCGGCTGGTCGATGAAACGGATCATGACCGCGACAATGGCCACGGTCCGCGCGCAGGGACTCTGGCAGTTACGCGTGCACGCCGGACGGATGTCCATCAACGCGGGAGCATCATCACGACGAGAAGCACGTGAGCGCACCAAGCATCAATACGACTGGCGTTGTGTCGCTCTGATCGCCCGGTTGCAGGCCGCGCGCGACAAGCTCGCAAGGTTCGTCGACGCCGCCACTGAAGTGAACACCAAGCCGGCGGCGGGTCGCCGACGGAAGTGAGCACCCGTCCCGACAAGGAACAAACCCTGGTGATTCGTGAATGGGGAAAGTCCGACGGGTATCAGGTCTCCGACCGTGGACGTATCTCGGCGGAAATCCAGGAAGCGTTCGCCAGCGCGGACACCGCCAGCGCCTTCACTCTCAGGATCTGCCGCCACGTTCTGCACATGGGCTGACCACCGCATCTCGCCACCGCTTCAGCAAGGCCCTTCCCGCTGCACCCACCACCACGGCGCCGAAAAGCGGCACCGACATTGTCAGCGGCCCTTTCGTAGTGGTCGTTCCCTATTGATCGGCGTCGATGCGACAGAGATGCCAGACCCTAATCGGGTTGCAAGGCGTATTTCTTGCACGTCGGGGGCTCAGGCTTCTTTCAGATCGATCCTCGTCAGGTGATTGATCGTGACTGCGGCACCATCCCGCCCGTCGGGCCAGAACGTGACGCAATAAGTCGGAGGGATATCGCCGCTGACGCCGATGATCTCTCCGGGTGCGCCCGTCCGGATCGGTGGGTGGTCGGTAGTTCGGATCTCGTGGGCTGCACGGATAGGAACGTAGGCGCGAGACATCATCAGGGACCCCTTGAGATGAAACTAGGCAAGGTCAGGCCTCCACCAAATGGGCGCCGCTTAGATCAGGAACGGTGATCGTGCCCCCGTCCAGCCCGTTGGGCCAGAACTTGACGGTGTAGTGGGTGGGACGTGTGCCCTCGACGCTCGTGACCTCGCCGGGCGTGCCCTTCCTGATGGTGAAGGTCGGGTACCGGAGGGTGCAGGCGGCGGCAACCGGGACGGGCTCGTGGACAAGTTTCTTCATATTGGTCCCCCGTTCGCCGTACTAAGGCCGTTACGCAGAGTTTATTCGATAGTGCGAACGGGTGGGATCGCACTATAGGGCGTATTGAAGGCCCGTTCGGGTGACATGGATGACGGTCACGAGCCCGCCTACAGTGCGCAGACCCAAGCCTGGAACAAAGGTTCGCCCCGATGCGGGCTCCCAGGGGTCCGCCAGTTACGGCTGATCGCGCGGCGACAGCCTGTGCTCAATCTGGCGACCGGGTCGAAAGACCGCGACCCTGACAGCGGATGACCAGGCGGCACGCTGCCCTCAGCAAGGCAGGAGGTTGTCGGCAGCTCGGCGAGAGGCAGGGGCATCTGGCGGCGGGATTGCCCAGTCACACGCGAGCTCCGTGGGAACCGCGCCGGGGCCCCGGCGCCGACTCGCAACCGGCCCGGATGTGGGACAGACACGGCCTGCGGCTGTTCACCCGGGTTGTCGGGGGGACGCTTGACGCGACGTCCCTGACGGGATCAGCCTGCGGGGGCGAGGCCCTGACGACG
>JBBQJM010000292.1:0-5860 GCA_038325895.1 Mycobacteriales bacterium | reverse complement strand
GGGCCCGGGCGCGCATGCCGGTGGCGCCGGCCAGTTGCAGTTTCGCGCCCTTGAGCAGGATGTTGCCGAACTGGGTGTCGGCGGATGCTCCGGAGGAATCGAAGGCGGTGCTGCCGGTCTGGTCGAGCAGGGTGCTGGCGGCGGCGGAGGTGCAGCCGGGGTCGTAGGCGAACCAGAACATGCCGGCGTAGCCGCGGTCGCCGTACACGGTGCCGTCCATGGGCAGGTCAGCTTGCGGGTCGAGCAGGCCGGTGACGCCGCTGCCGGTGGTTTCCGGGGTCGGCGCGAACCGGCAGTAGTCGCCGGATGTGGGTACCCCCCAGGGGGTGTCGGCGGCGAAGGCCTGCGGGGTGGCGGCGCCGTACAGCAGGCCGATGACCATCAGCACCGCCACCCGAGCCGTGCGGCAGGCGCGACGCCGGTCCCGCACCCGCCGCGGGGCCAGCAGGCGGTGCACCAGGACCAGCACGGCCGCGCCGACGACCACGTCACCGAGACCTCGTGGTGGGAACAAGGCCCACCACAACCAGACCGCGGCGGTCAGCAGCAGGGTTCGGTGCCGGCACGCGACGCGGCGGGCGGCCGCCGCGGCCGCGATCACACCGCTGCGGGTCACGCCGGGGTTCCGGTGAACTGTTGCCCGGGAGCGGATTCCAGGGCCTGCCAGATCCAGTCGGTGTGCGCGCCTGCGCGGCTGACGGTGATGATCTCCTTGAAGCCGTTGCCGCCGCGGTTGTACATCAGGAACTGCCGGGGCACGTCCGGGTTGTCATCGGTGGGTTTGGGCAGGTCCAGCAGCGAGTTCTCATAGCCCACACCGGTGGGGATCTGCGCGATGCGCAGCGCCCGGCCGGCGGCGTCCAGGTCGTCCATGCGACCCAGGAACGCGCCGCCGACGAAGTTGTTGCCTCCCCGGGTGTCCAGCAGGGTGTCGCCGGGGTCCTGGCCGGCGGCCAGCACCACCAGGTTCTGTTTGCGGGTGTTGCGACCGAACTCGGTGATCATCAACCGGCCGGACGGGACCGCGTTGAGGAACTGGATCTCGTCCAGCCCAACACCTTTACGTTGCCCGGCGGGCAACGAGTACATCCACCGCAACGCCTTCCAACTCGTCAGGTTCAGGATCGCGACACCCTGCCGGGCCTCGTCACCCCAGAATTCCGGGCGGCTGTCCGTGTCGGGCAGCACGATGCCCTTGGTGGACAGGAACGTCAGTTGCGCATCGAACCCGTCGCTGATCTCGGCGTCGTCGTCGCCGGCGGGGAACAGCAGCGACGGCTGCGGTTCCTGCGCCAGTGAGGTCAGCAGGTCCGCGGTGGCCACCGCGAGCGCCCGATGATCGGTCTGCGACTCGCGCAGCGCCTCGATGATCAATCCGGGGTGGCGGGGTCGGCCCTTGAACGTTCCGCGGGGGTCGGCGACCTTCTGCGCGGCCAGCCGCAGTTCGGTGGCGACGTGACCGGCGTCGGGGCCGCTCACGGCGAACGCCGCGGGCAGCACCTGCAGCAGCGAGTCCATGCACAGCCGGGTGCGGATCGCCGAGGCCCTGGTGCGCGCCTGCCGGTAACGGCGGCGGCGGAGCTCGTCGACGCGGGCGGGGTCGAGGTCCGACAGTTTCGCGGCGTGCAGGTCCTCGATCCGCAGACCGACCGCGGCGACTTCGGTGTCGTCCATGTCGGTCAGGTCAAGGGCGGCGAAGTCCGCTAGCTGCGGCTCACGCACCAGCGCGTACGGGTTCAGGCTCCCGGGGGCACCGTTCAGTAGATCGATGTTCACCGACCCGGCACGCAGCTGCGCGGTGCGACCCAGCCGTCCGAGCCGTCCGGCCGGATCGATGACGCACCAACCGATTCCGGCGGCGGCGGTCTTGGCGACGATCATGCCCAGCAGGTTGGTCTTGCCGCCGCCGAGCCCGGAGATGATCGGGAATAGACCGGAGACGTCGTAGTCCTCCATGTTGCGCCAGAAGTCGAACATCACCGGGGAGTTGTCCAGGCTTGATCGGCCGATGTTCCAGCCGCGCCGGTCGCCGGCCATCGATGTCACGGCCGGGCCGCCGGCCGCCACCGCCCGCAGCGGCAGTTTCCTCATGTGGGCCTTGCACACGACCGTGGAGGCGGGGAGGAATTCACGGGCCAGGTCGTACTGGCCGAAGGTGTGCGTGATCTCGGCCTTGCGGCCGAACGCGGCGATGACCCGCTCGGACAGGTCCAGGCACTCGGATTCCGTCCGGCCCGCTACCGCGATCCGCCACCACCCCTTGGCGCGGCCCAGCGAGGCATCCGCCAGGCCGGACAGTTCCTGCTCGACCCGCAGCGCCAGCTCCCGCTGCTCCTCCAACGCCGACGGAGCGTCCATCTCGTGCTCGACCTCGTAGTGGTTGGTCTGCGAGGAGATCTTCCCCAGGATGAGCCGGATCTCGGCCAGCACGTCCTTGTCCGCCCTGGGGGTGACGTGCGCCGACCACTCCAGCGGGATGCCGAGGGAATCGGCCAGGGTCATCCACGGCTGATCGGCCTGCGGGATGTCCATCTGCTGCATCCGGCCGACCGTCAGCACCACCACATGCCGGGTGACCGCCCTACCATCCAGGATCCCGGTCACCCGCAGGGTGCTGCCGAACGGGTCGGCATCCCAACAGACCTCGCCGAGCAGGTCGGCCAGGTCACCGGTCCCCCACTCGTCGACCTCCACCGCGAGCCTTCTCGCCGGCGCAGGGAATCCCAGGTAGCTGCTGCGGTGCAACAACCACGCCATCTGCGGGCCGGTGACCGGTGAGCCGTTCATCCCGGCCCGCCGCATCAGGGTGTCCAACGCTGCCAGTTTCGGGTGCTGGCGGCGCAACTCCCGGCTCAGCGGCCCCACCCGGCTCGGGAACAGTAACGACGCGTATTCGTTGAGCATCGATCGGCGGAGGAAGTCGACACCGACGAACACTTCCTTCTCCGACTGGTGCTCACCCAGGAACTGCCGTTGCTCGCCCTCCAACAGGTCCGGCCAGCACGGCAACGGCGCCGCCCCGTACGGCTTGCCCTTGGCGACGACCATGGTGTGGTGCTGCTCGGCCCACGCCCGAACCGGGAAGGGTGTTGTGGTGCGGCGGATGTGAATCTTCTTGCCGGTGAGCTGCGCGGTCACCACCGCCTGGTTGATCAGGTGGGATTCGCGGTCCCGGTCCGGGCGGAAACTCCACGGCACCGGCGTGAGCCGGTACCACGCGCTGCCCTTGGTCGCGGTCATCGCGACGTGCCCGCCGATCTGCCGCAGCGGGGTGGTGGACCTCGGATCCCTGGGGTCGGAGACCGTTGCTCCGCCGGTGAACAGCCGCATGTCTCACTGCCCCGTCAGGTCAAGCAGGCGGGACACGCTGCGGCGTGGGCCTTTCGCGGGGGCCGGCGGCGGGCAGTACAGAGAAATCAATTCATCGTCAGCGCCGCGGGTGAACACCGGGATCGAGGTGAGCGAAACGATTTCGTGCCGGGCACGGTTGTGACGGCTACCGCGAGGTGCGCCCAACTCCCCCCAGATCAGCGGCGGCAGCGTGCTGGCCGGGCGTTCGTCATCGACCAGGCGCATCAGGTAGGTGGTGAGCACGATCGCGATGCACAGGCCGTACACCAGGGGCCAGAACCCGGACCCTAACAGCCGTGTCACGGCGAAGATCACCGCGATCGCGATGGGCACACCCACCCCGTACGCCGCGTATCGGGTGGGCCGCCACGGGAAGGTGAACCCGGGAACCCCCAACCAGCGGGCGTCCACCCGCCGCAACGCGTCGTCCGTGCTGACATGCATGGGTCAGCCGCCTTGGGCCGGTGACGTGGTCACGGCAGGAGCCGACGGCGGCGACGGCGGTGACGTGGCCTGCAGACCCAGCAGGCTCAGCAACCATTTTCCGATGCCCAATCCCAACGAGGAATCCAGGCCGATGGCCACCACCGCCAGGGACGCCGCGACCAGACCGATGGTCAGCATCACCTTGGAGGTGTCGCCCTTGCGTGATGCGCCGAGCAGGCCCAGGCCGATGATGAGCATGATCAACGGCAGCGCGTTGTCCTTCAGCCAGCCGCTGATCCCCTCACTGGACACCGTGACATCGGCCAGATATCGAGTTCCCGCAATAATCTTCCGCGTCGCCGTGCTCGTGATCACCAGTGCTCTCCCTCCGTGGGCGGGCGCCTGCGCCGCACCCCTCGCACCTGGTCAGCGTCGGACATCCCACTCTCGCAATTGCGCCCGATTTATGGCGCTATGGCGTATAGTCTGGGGGTGGTAAGCGACGGTTTCCCCCCGGTCCCCGCACCCGAGTTCACCGACCCGCTACCCGGGTACGCCTACGTCGGCGAGAAACGCACCCCCGCCTCCTATTCGATCCCGCAAGACCTCAAACAACGCCTCAACGGCGCTGTCCGCTACGCCAGCGACACCGGCGACGTGCCCCAGGTCGAGAGCCAAACCGACCTGGTCCGCGTCGCTGCCCACCGCTACGTCGCCGAACTCGAGCGTCAGCACAACGGCGGCGCCGCCTTCCCGAGCCCGTCATCCAACGCCCGGGGACGAGGACCCGATCACAGCGGCACCTGGATCAAGGTCGGCGTCACCATGCCGGTCTCCCTCCACCAGCGGATCCTCGGAGCTTCGCGGTTCGCCGACGACACCGACATGGTCCCCGGGGTCACCAGCGCCAACCGCCTCATCGCCACCGCACTGGACGGCTTCCTGACAGAACTGGAACGAGAACATAACCACGGCAGGCCATTCAAAGACCCGCGCCGTCGACTGCCGGGCGGCCGAACCCCGAGCAGGTGAGCGCTGGGGTTCCCCGGATAGGCAACCTGTGACCGGCGGCAACGGGGTCGAACGGGGTCGAAGTTGGCCGACCTCTTGCCGCTGAGTCGTTCACGGTTTAGCGCCATCCGTATCTGTCGCGGGCGCCCGCGGCCCACAAAGCGGCTGCCTGTTGTTTGTCACTGTCCCGGTGGAACAGGGTGTCGATCAGGACGCGGACCTTCTTGGTGTCGCGAACGAATCCTTCGGGGTCGTGGTTCGGATGCGCGGGTTCGTCCTCGTCCTCGTCGCCGTTGGTGGCGTTGGTGGCTCCGCCGGCGGAGACGTGGTCCAACAGCGCGGCGGACACCTTGATTTGGGCAAGGATGCGGCCCGGGTCCATCGATCCGTCCCACCATCGGAACTCGATCCGCGCACTGTCCGCGGCTTCGCGGAATTCGGTGTCGGAGGGGATGTGGGTGAGATTGACCATGCTGTATCGGCCGCGGGTCTCTTGTATCTCGTCGACGTTGAGGAGGCCGAGCGGTGGTGGGTCAGTGAACGGTCTTGCGTAGCCTTGGTTCTCGCGGCTTTCCCGGCCGTGGCCGGCGTCGCCCATCAGGTACAGGTCGCGCTGGTAGTGCCGCAGAACACCGATCAGCCGGTTCACCTTGTCGGGCGAGTCGACGAAATCACCTGCGGAAACGGTGACGTGCGAGCCGGTCTCGGCGCTGGCACCGCCGCCGTGGTCAGTGATGTGGCGGCACGCCCTGCGCAGGCTGCGCCAGCTGTCCAGGGTGTCGGACAGGATCGGGGAGATCACCTCGCCGTGCACGGTGGGGTCGTTCTCCAGGGTCCAGCCGGGCCATGGTTGGTTGCTGTATCCGTAAGCGCCGGTGTCTCCTTGCCCGCTGATCGTGTCGTCGGACGTCAGATCCGACGCGTACATCGCGGCGGCGATGCGTGCCGGGACCACCTTGGTCATGTCCGGGTCGGAGTCGCCGTCGAAGGTCAACACCGTCCGGGTTTGGGTATGCCAGCCGTATCGAGAGACGGTCCGCTCAGCGCCGTCCGGCTTCAGGACATCTTCGTC